>JBEUIR010000529.1:0-1707 GCA_040415395.1 Candidatus Thiothrix namsaraevi | reverse complement strand
ATCCATATCCGCCGACATGACCGCTGCCATGAACGCGGCGGGGTGATGGGCTTTTAGCCATGCGGTTTGGAAGGCGACGAGGGCGTAGGCGGCTGAATGGGACTTGTTGAAACCATATTCCGCGAATTTCTCCATTAAATCAAATATATAGCCAGCCTGATTTTCATCGACGTTATTGTTACGCGCCCCCTCCATGAAAATGGAACGCTGTTTTGCCATCTCTTCTGGTTTCTTTTTACCCATTGCACGGCGCAACATGTCCGCCCCACCCAGCGTGTACTGGGCAAGCACTTGCGCAATCTGCATAACCTGTTCTTGGTAAACGATAACGCCGTAGGTCGGCTTGAGAATTTGCTCTAGGCTCGGATGCGGGTATTCGACCTTGGCAATGCCTTTTTTGCGGTTGATGAAATCGTCCACCATCCCCGATTGCAAGGGGCCGGGGCGGAACAGTGCCACCAATGCCACCACGTCCTCAAATACGTCCGGTTGCAAGCGACGAATCAGGTCTTTCATGCCGCGTGATTCAAGCTGGAATACAGCGGTGGTTTTTTGCGCCTTGAGCAAGTCGAAACTGGCTTTGTCATCCAACGGAATGCGGTTAATATCAACCGGCGGCAAGCCTTGCGCCGCTTGTTTGCGATTAATGGTTTGCAATGCCCAGTCGATGATGGTGAGGTTGCGCAAGCCCAAAAAGTCGAACTTGACCAGCCCAATGTCTTCCACATCGTTTTTATCGAATTGCGACACCACGCCTTCGCCGTTTTCTTCGCAGCAAATCGCGGTGAAATCGGTCAAATCGGTCGGAGAAATCAACACCCCGCCCGCGTGTTTGCCAGTGTTGCGCGATAAACCTTCCAGTGAAATCGCCAAATCCAACAGGGATTTAACTTCCTCATCCTTGTTGTACAACTCGATCAGATCAGGGGACACCAATTCAGAATCTTTTTCGGACTTGGGGGTACGCCCCAGCGCATCTTCCAAGGTGATACCGATGGTAAACGGAATCAGTTTGGCAATCCGATCCACAAACCCGTAGGGATGCCCCAACACCCGCCCTACATCGCGCACCACCGCTTTCGCTGCCATTGATCCGTAAGTGATGATTTGCGAAACCTGATTGCGCCCGTAAGTTCTGGCAACATAATCAATCACCTTGTCGCGGTTATCCATGCAAAAGTCGATGTCGAAGTCAGGCATGGACACGCGCTCAGGATTGAGGAAGCGTTCAAACAGCAAGTCGTAAGCCAGCGGGTCAAGGTCGGTGATTTTCAATGCATACGCCACCAATGAACCCGCACCAGACCCCCGCCCCGGGCCTACCGGAATACCGTTATCCTTCGCCCACTGGATGAAATCCGCAACGATGAGGAAATAGCCGGGGAACCCCATTTTATTGATCACGCCGAGTTCGATTTTCAAACGTTCGTCGTAAACCTTGCGCTTTTGTGCGAATTCTGGCGTACCACGCGGGTATTGGTCGCCAAACAAGAAATCGAGACGTTCTTCCAACCCCTTCTCACTGACTTGGCAGAAATACTCCGCTTCGGTCATGCCCTCAGGAATCGGGAATTGCGGCAGGTAGTTTTTGCCCAAGGTCAGCGACACATTGCAGCGTTTGGCGATTTCAACCGTGTTGCTGATCGCGCTGGGAATATCGGCGAACAACTCCGCCATTTCGTCGCCCGTGCGCAAATATTGCTGCGG
>JBEUIR010000528.1:0-1713 GCA_040415395.1 Candidatus Thiothrix namsaraevi | reverse complement strand
TTGCCGTCCCTCTTGACTCCTCCCCTGACAAGGGGAGGCCGGGAGGGGTTTCTTCCTACCCGGAAACTGTAGCAGCAGCGACACCCTCCCCCACACCAGACACCGACGACGCCGGGCAACTCTTCCTGCACTGGCTCACCACCGGCCTGCGCACCGGCAAACACAAGCTCAACACCGCTGATGCCCGCCTGCATGTGGTGCGCGAAGGCTTGTTGCTGGTCAGCCCCGCCATCTTCAAGGACTACGATTTAGGCAACTGGGAATACGTGCAGAAACGTTTCAGCAAGCTCGGTCTGCACCGAAAACAGGGCAACACCAATATCTGGCGCTATCAGGTCAGCGGGCAAAAGAAGCGCGGGGTGGTGCAAGGCATGTTACTGCCCGACCCGCTCAACGTACTGGGGCTGGGCTACCTGCCCTCCCCCAACAAGGCGCTGTCATTGCCGGAAATGGAAACTAGCCGTAACACGGGGGATTCATGAGCCAGCGCATCTTCGACAACCGCCTGCGCCCGGCGCTGGAATTGTGGGTGGCCGTCATCCTGCTGGCACTCGCCAGTATCCTGATCCTGCACGCTCCACGCCTGTCACCGTTGCTGCCGGAACTCGCCATCTGGGCGGCATTGCTCCTCATCCCACTGGCGCTGTACCGTTTCTGGCAGGGCTGGCACATCCTGCAATACCGCAGCAACCTCAAACGCCTGCCCACTTACGGGCTGGATGCGGCTGCCATCCCGATGTCACGCCACAAGCTGTTTCTGGGCAAAGGTTTCCAGTGGACGCAAACCCACAGCCAGCGGCTAGTAGAAGCCCGTTCGCCGGATGGACGTGTCTGGATACAACCCGGCAAGCTGTACCAATGGGCGCGGGCACTCGAAATCCGCCACGAACACAACCCACGGATGCAGTGGTTGCTCAACCTGACCCGTTCCCCAGCCGGGTGGAATGTACTCAAACCCTTGCCCCCGGTCGGTGGCGACCCTGCCCTGCACGGTGTCGGCGTGGAGGATGAGCGCGACATCTGGATCGACCTCGGCGACCGTGTGGCACACACACTGGTATTGGGAACCACCCGCGTAGGCAAAACCCGCCTGGCAGAATTGCTGGTGACACAAGACATCCGCCGGGGTGAAATCGTGGTGGTATTCGACCCCAAGGGTGACACCGAACTGCTGGCGCGGATGTGGGCGGAATGCAAACGTGCCGGGCGGCTGGAGCAATTCCACATCTTCCACCTCGGCTTCCCGGACATTTCCGAACGCTACAACCCGGTGGGCAGCTTTGGGCGGATTACCGAAGTCGCCTCACGGATTGCCGGGCAACTCCCCGGTTCTGGCAACTCTGCCACTTTCAAGGAGTTCGCCTGGCGTTTCACCAATATCGTCTCCAACGCGCTGGTGGCACTGGGACGGCGACCGGATTACACCGCCATTGCCCGCTATGTCACCAATATTGAACCACTGATGATGGAGTATTACGCCTTCTGGTTTGACCGCGAAGGCATTGAAAACTGGCGCGAACAGGTCAACACCATCGCCCAGAATATTGACCCCAAGACCCTGACCATGGCACTCAAAAGCCGTGACTTCAAAGCCATTGCCTACACCCAATTGGCAAAAAGCCGCGACCTGTATGACCCGGTAGCGGATGGGCTGCGTTCAGCCTTCGAGTACGACAAGACCTACTTTGACAAGCTCACCGCCAGCCTGTTGCC
>JBEUIR010000527.1:0-1718 GCA_040415395.1 Candidatus Thiothrix namsaraevi | reverse complement strand
GATTGGGTAAAAGATTACCCCCCATCCCCAGCCCTTCCCCCGCAAGGGGTGAAGGGAGCAAGACACGCTGGATAGACCGGCGTTTAACTCAACACAGGAGGATTTCCTATGTTCACTAACTTGATTCTCAACACTGACAGCTACAAAGCCAGCCACTTTTTGCAATACCCAGCGGGGACGCAAGTGGTGTCATCCTACATCGAATCGCGTGGCGGGGAATTTCCGCAAACGCTGTTCTTTGGCTTGCAGGCGTTCATCAAGGAATACTTACTCAAACCAGTCACTACGGCGGATATTGATGAGGCGGAGGCATTGTTTACTGCGCACGGTGTGCCGTTTTTCCGCCAAGGCTGGGAACAGATTGTGCAGCAACACGGCGGTTTCTTGCCCATCGAAATCGCGGCGTTACCCGAAGGCATGGTTGTTCCGACCGGCAATGCGCTGGTGCAAATCCGCAATACTGACCCGCAAGCGTTTTGGCTGACTTCGTATCTGGAAACGGCGTTACTGCGGGCGGTGTGGTATCCGACCACCGTTGCTACGTTGTCATGGCAGGTGAAGCAAAGCATTCGCCAAGCACTCGAAACGACTTGCGACAATCCGGCGGCGGAGTTGCCGTTTAAGCTGCATGACTTTGGCGCACGCGGGGTGTCGTCTCACGAATCCGCAGCCCTCGGCGGCATGGCACACTTGGTCAATTTTATGGGTGGCGATACGGTCGTGGCATTGCTGGCGGCACGACAATACTACGGCGCAGACATGGCTGGCTTTTCAATCCCGGCGGCAGAACATTCCACCATTACTGCGTGGGGGCGTGAAGGTGAGGCGGATGCTTACGCCAATATGCTGCAACAATTCGGGCAGGCGGGGAAATTGCTCGCGGTAGTGTCCGATTCCTACGACATTTACCAGGCCGTTTCCGAGATTTGGGGCAAGCAATTGCGGGCGCAGGTCGAAAACAGTGGCGCAACGGTGGTGATTCGCCCCGATTCCGGCGTGCCAGAGGACATCGTGCCGGAGGTGCTAGAACGCTTGTATGCCGAATTCGGCGGGCGCGTAAACAGCAAGGGTTACAAAGTGTTGAGTGATTGCGTGCGGGTGATTCAGGGCGATGGGGTGGATGTGGATTCCATCGGCGTTATTTTACAACGCATTCAACAGGCGGGCTTTTCCACCGAAAACGTCGCGTTTGGCATGGGTGGCGGGCTATTGCAGAAGGTTAACCGCGATACCTTGCGCTTTGCGATGAAGGCTTCCGCGATGCAAATCAATGGCGCGTGGCGCGATGTGTATAAGCAGCCGGTTACGGATTCGGGCAAGCATTCCAAGCGTGGGCGGCTGGCGGTGATTAGGGATGCGGGCGTGATCAAAACGATTCGTGAAGATGCGCTGTCGTGGGAAAGTAATTTGCTGCGTCCGGTGTTCCGCAACGGTGAATTACTGGTGGATGAGTGCTTCGCAGTGGTACGGGAACGCAGCAACGCCGTATAATCCACGGCATGAAACACCTCCTAATCGCTATCATCCGCTTCTACCAATTGTTCCTCAGCCCAATGCTGGGGAGCAATTGCCGCTTCTACCCCACCTGTTCGTACTACGCCAAAGAAGCCATCGAGCAACACGGCGCACTCAAAGGCAGTTGGTTAGCCATCCGGCGTATCGGACGTTGCAACCCCTGGCACGAAGGCGGGCTGGATCCCGTTCCCGATGTGTGCGAC
>JBEUIR010000526.1:0-1722 GCA_040415395.1 Candidatus Thiothrix namsaraevi | reverse complement strand
GCATGAGCGACGGCAACCAGTTTCAAGACCGCTACCACATCCGTTTCCGGGGACGCAGGACAACCGTAACATTGGATAAAATACTATCCGAGCTTATCGCCATGTCGTTTGGTTTGACCCCGGATCGGGCAGACTACCATTCCACCGTGCAGCAGTGGCTACAAGCCACCTTGACCGACAAACTGGGAGAGAACGTGCCGGGGGGAAGCCACATCAGCCAGTATGCACGGAAATATGCCATCGAGGAGATAGCGCGGCGGGAGTTGGTGGAACAGTTGTGGGATTGGCGGATAGCCAAGAGTGGATAAAACCGTATCCACACGCCCGCTTGATTTTCCAGCTTTCTCGATTTGCCCCACGGTGTTAGACTACTGATTACTACCTCTTACTACTGAGGACAATCAACATGGCACAAGCCGCAATGAATACGCCTTTGCCAACTTCCATCAAGTTGGACATGGATACCAAAACCCGTCTGCAACGCTTGGCAACCTCGCGCCAGCGTTCCACCCATTGGCTGATGCAAGAAGCCATCCGCCAGTATTTGGAGCGTGAGGAACAATTGGCGCAGTTCCGCGACGAAATGCAAACCGCGTGGGATGACTACCAAGACACCGGCTTACACGTCACCGGCAAAGAAGTGTTTGCTTGGATGGAAACATGGTTCACTGACAGCGAAGCCCAGACCCCCAAATGCCATCATTAATTTTTAGCCATACCGCTCTGCTGGACTTAGAGCGGTTACGGGCATTCTTACGCGCCAAGAACCTACCAGCCGCCCGCCGTGCCGTGGTCAAGATCATGCAGGGTTTGCAGGCACTGGAACAGCACCCGGAGCTAGGTCATACGGTGGAAGACCGACCGGAAGATTACCGCGAGCTGGTGATTCCCTTCGGCAAAGACGGTTACATTGCCGCCTACCGTTACGCGGGGGATTCGCTGGTGGTGCTGGGTGTCCGCCATCAACGCGAGTTGCAGCCGCCTACCCTGCCCTAAAAGTCTCACCAGTGGTGAGACAAACTTCCTGATATAGACTATCATCCTACCATCGTTATGATACGGTTTTAATATTAAAAACGGTGAAATATGATATTAACAGTAGGCAACACCAAAGGCGGTGTCGGCAAAACCACGCTGGCGGTCAACATCGCCATCGCCCGCGCCCTCGCAGGCCGTGACGTGTGGCTCGTCGATGCCGACCGCCAAGGCACGGCACAAATGGCAATCAGCATCCGCGCCGATGCGGGTATCCTTCCTGGCATAGCCTGTTCCCAATACGCCGATGGCCCGGTATTGCGTGGGCAGGTGCAGCAGCAGGGCAAAAAGTACGATGACATCATCATTGACGCAGGCGGGCGCGATTCGACCTCACTCCGGGCGGCACTGGTGTTGTCGGATGTGTTGCTTGTGCCCTTCCAGCCACGCAGCTATGACGTGTGGGCGTTGAACGACATTGCCGCACTGGTGGACGAGGCGCGGAGCGTGCGCGATGGCTTACGGGTGTATGCGGTGCTGAATTGTGCCGACTCCGGCATGACCTCCACCGACAACAGCGAAGCCGCCGCAGCGGTGGCGGATGTCCCGCAGTTTGAATACCTCCCTACCCCGATCCGCAGGCGCAAGGCGTTTGCCAATGCCGCAGGCCAAGGGCTGGCAGTGCTGGAACTCAGCCCCAAAGATACCAAAGCGATTGAAGAACTCAATCATATTGTTTCAGCATTG
>JBEUIR010000525.1:0-1731 GCA_040415395.1 Candidatus Thiothrix namsaraevi | reverse complement strand
GCTATCAACGCGATGAGTAGGATTTGCTGGGTGGTATTTAAGATCAGCATTGCCCTTTCTGGTGTCGCATGTCTGGTTTTTCGGGGGCTGACCTTCATTTCCGGTGCAAACACCCAACATATTTTTGTAATCAAGTTGGGCGTTGGGGTGATTGTCTTGACACTGCCAATGTTCAATTTTCATCGTATCCGCGCGAATCCGCTGCATACAGTATGCACACAAATGCCCTTGTTCTGCCAACAAATGCTCACGAATTTTGGCTTTTACTGGGGTAAAACTGGCATCACCGTCATACACCGCACAGGGTTGTAAGCGGTATTGGGTCAGTTCATACGGTTCCCTTTGCTTGTGGATTGCCCTCATGCAGCCTCATCTTCAGATTCTGCACCCAACATCGTCATTAGTGCTTCAGCTCGCACAATATCCGGGATGTCACCGTGCAGTTCTGCCTTCATTCGGGCAATTTCAATTTTTGCCTGATCGAATTGCTCATCATCAATCAGCCGGAACAATGTATCCAACTGCTTTTCAACTCCCGCATTCCGCGAGAGTGTTTGTAAACCGTCAGGGGTGCTCATCAATTCATCCAGCACCTCATTGCTGGTCAAACCCTTGGCCTGTTGCGGAATGCTGTAATGGATTTCGTTGTTCTCATCCTGCGTCAGAATACGGATTTGGCTCGCATCCACTTCACCCAATATCTGCGGCGAATGGGTGGATACGATGAACTGGCAATTGGGGAAAGTCGCAGTGAGCTTCGGCAATACCATCCGCTGCCAACTAGGGTGTAAGTGCAAGTCCACCTCATCAATCAGCACCACCCCTTCTCCTTCCAATGGATTTTTCAGCGGAGGATTGGCAATCGCCAGACGGCGGGCAAGGTCAGCTACCAAAGCAATCAGACACTTTTCACCATCAGAAAGCTGATCAACTCTCACTTCCTGCCCATGCTTATTCACCGTCATCCGTAACGGACTGCGCCGCACCGAAAAATTAGTGAAGTTCGGCAGGAACGCCTCCAATGCATTGCGAACCACTGGCAGCTTTATTTTACTACGAGTCTCGTCATTACATCCTTCACAAAAAGCTTCATAATGAAAATACCGTTTTAGTTCATTTTCTAAATCTTCTTGATTACGAAACCACTCGAAAAAATTGCGAAAATTGGAAGCACTGGTCAAAGCCTCATCCCAAGCATCTAGCAGTCCAAATTCGTGAGAAGTACGGATACGCAAAGGAATATCAAGCACTGCCCGGTTTACTGGATAATAGGCGAACAATGGGATAGAACACTGTTCATCTGTATCAGTAATTTGCTGCTGAATGGTTTTGGCATATTCAGACAGCTTGTCTAACACCGTGACAGAATCCGAACGAACATGACCTGCTTTACCCTTCACCAATTGCCAATGAAATGGACTAGCACTATTAGTGTAAACTTTGAGCATTGCATAGCTTGCGCGATTATAAATATCCAGCTCACTAATCGCTCGACCTGAACCACCTGCACGCCGAACACGGGCAACCACCCACGACAATAAAATCGCCAACGCATCCAGCACTGACGATTTGCCCGCTCCATTAGCCCCCACCAACACAGTCAGTTGCGGGTCTAACGCAAGTTCGAGCTTTTTGAAACCCCGGAAGTTTTCCAAGGTCAGTTGCTTGAGTTTCATCCCATTGTTCCATCACAATATTTACAAAAGGTAAGCGTCCGTTTAAGACGCTCGC
>JBEUIR010000524.1:0-1732 GCA_040415395.1 Candidatus Thiothrix namsaraevi | reverse complement strand
AGGGCAAAATGGGCGCATCGTTATCCCAACGTCCATGCGCAAAGCTTTGGGTTTGCAGGAGGGGCAGCGTTTGCTACTACGCCTTGAAAATCAGTGCATTATCATGGAAAAGCCTGCTGACATTGTGCAAAAACTACAAAGCCGTTTCCGCAAAATCTCTGTCAGTCTGGCGGATGAGTTGATTCAGGAGCGCCGTCAGGAAGCGGCAAAGGAAAACCATGATTCTTGATGCTTCCGCTTTGCTGGCTTTGTTGCAGGACGAGCCGGGCGCAGACAAAGTACAAGCCGTATTGCACCGTGCGGTTATCAGTGCGGTCAACTGGTCGGAAGTTGTGCAAAAGCTCTCGGTTCACGACCCCGATGTGGCAAACATACGCCCTGAACTGGAATTGACCGGGCTAAGGATCATGCCGTTTACGGTTGAGCAAGCCGAAATTTGCGCTGGCTTATGGGCGCAAGCCAAACCGTTCGGGCTATCGTTTGCCGACCGTGCGTGTCTGGCTACCGGAATTGAGCGCAACACAGAAGTCATGACCGCTGACCGCATCTGGGTGGATATTGCCCTGCCGATAACGGTTCACGCCATACGCTAACACCCAAAGGCAGCAACGCCGCCCGACTCACGGCAATATGCTATCATCTGCCACATCACCACCGTGCAGGACGTGCCATGAAAATCCCCTACGGCTTGAGCAATTTCAAGAAAGTCATCACCGAAGGTTTTGTCTATGTGGACAAAACCGCCTACATCGCCGCGCTAGAAGCCGATGGGCAGTACCACTTTCTGTTGCGCCCGCGCCGTTTCGGAAAAAGCCTGTTCATCTCGGCACTGGAGTATTACTACGACGTAAAGCATCAAGCAGATTTTGACGCAATCTTTTCCCAACTCCACATCGGGCAACACCCCACCCCGACGCGTAGCAGCTATCAGGTGCTGTTCATGGAGTTCAGCGGGATTGCCACCGATAGCGCGGAATCGGTCGAGCGTTCATTTACGCATAAAGTCGATGTGGCTTTGAAGAGCACGCTGGAACGCTACGCTTACCCAGCCGCCGCTATCGCCAGTGTTGATAAAAGCTATTCTTCCTACGAAAAAATGGAAGCCTTTTTCAGTGCGACCCGTGGGCAAAAAATATTCCTGTTGATCGACGAATACGACCATTTCGCCAATTCAATGCTGGCGGATGACCCGAAGCTGTTTCAAAGCGTGATGGGGAAGGGCGGTTTCGTGCGCAGTTTTTACGAAACGATCAAGGCAGCCACTCAGCGCGGCACAGTAGACCGTTTGTTCATCACAGGTGTTACCCCGTTGATGCTCGACAGCATGACCAGCGGGTTCAATATCGCCAGAAACCTGTCGCTGCACCGGGATTTCAACGCTGCAATGGGCTTCACTCAAACAGAAGTCGCGGCTTTGATTCAGCCATTGGTTGAAACCTGCCAGTTGGATACCAACGTTTTGTTGGATGACATGGCACACTGGTACAACGGCTACCGTTTTCACCCCAAAGCAACCGAAACGGTATACAACGCCAATATGGTGCTGTATTTCCTTGATAGTTTCCGCTTGGAAGAATGCGCTTACCCCGAACAAATGCTGGACGAGAATATCGCCTCCGATTACCGCAAAATCATGGCACTGTTTGGCATCGGCGACCGTGAAGCCAATTACCAAGTGCTGGATGAGTTGGTCACGACTGGCACGGTAAAAGCCCAACAGCAACGCAAGTTT
>JBEUIR010000523.1:0-1735 GCA_040415395.1 Candidatus Thiothrix namsaraevi | reverse complement strand
CGAATTGTTGTTCTGGGGTGTTTTGGTTTTGGGTTCAGGATATTCATCAGGCCAGCCGCTTTGTTGATCAAGCCATATGGCAAGACGTGCATGGATTTCTAATGTCGCCTTATCCAGCCAAACTTTTTCACGCTTCGCCCATGCCGTGAAGGCTGCACGGGTCTCATCGTGCAGGAAGTAGCGGTCGGGATCTTGTTCGCGGTAAACCGTGCCTTTTTCTTCGTAGGTTTTGATGCGTTGCAAGCCGGATTGTTCGCCGAATTCATCCTTGGGGAACAGCAATTCTGCCATGTCGCGGTGGATGTATTGGCGTGGCAATGCCAACCGCCAGAAGGTGCGGTCGTCAGGTAACACATGCGTGAGCAGGCGTTGGGTGACATACAGCAGCAGCCCGTGGCTTTCGTCCTGTTGGAAGCTGTTGAGCAGCGGTTGCCATTGCTCCGCCTTCCATTCCCACGTTGGTTGCCAGTCCGCCAATAAGCGCGCCACCCGTTCCAGCAAGAACGGGTTGCCAAGGGTCAGTTGTTGCAGTTTGCTAATGTCGCTGTCTTGCGGGGGCGCAATCTGGCGCGGCAAACTGCTTTCCAGATAGGTGCGGATTTCATCGGCAGTAAACGCGGGGACATCCACCGTTGGGGCAAAATAATCCAAGGGTAACGCTCCCAATTCGCGGATGGCTGGCGGACGACCCGCCAACACCATAATGATAGGCTTATCGAACAAGAAATGTGCCATCCCTGCACAATACTCAATCAGATTGGCACTACGCGGATGTTCGGCGGCAGGCGTTTCCAACTCGCCATCATCACGGAAGCGCAACCGGGTTGAGAGATTTTGTTTACCCGCCTGTTCCAACGTGTCGATCAGGATGACACCGTGCTTTTGGAAGTCCTTAGCCAGGGCGCGTAATAAGGTTTCTTCCGGTTTTTGCAGCAGTTCCTGTTGTTGTTGGTTTTCTCTGCGTTGCCAAAATTCATACACCAGCTTGCCAGCATCACGGATTGCGCCCACCGCCAGCCCGTAATTCTCATCTTTGCCCACGCCTTTCTGTAATAATTCCGCCGCACCGCTGGCATTGTCGCCGTAGGGTTGCAGCATCGCGCTCAATGTTTCGTAACTGGTATTCAGCTTTTTGCGGTGTTCGTCAAAGGCTTTGGTATGGACAGTTTCAACCCGCAGCCACATATCCAATGCGCCCGACACGATCAAACGCGGCAAATCAATGTAAAGCGCGGGGATTTCATTGCGTTCGCAATAACTGAAAAAACGCCTCAACAAGCTGGTTTTGCCCGCACCACCGACCCCGACCAGCGGCAACACGTAGGCTTTGCCGTCTTTCAGCAGGTTTTGGAATTCGGTTTCAGCTTCACGCGGAATCCAATGGTAGTTATGTTGTGCTGGGTTGCGGGCAATCGGCATTAGAGTAGACCTGTTTTATAGCAAACGCTGTTTGTTTAATAACCCATCTTCAGTTTAGGTGCAACGAAAAATCGCTGCTTGTCGGTGTCTTACAGTAGCCCGCTGCTTGCCCCTTATCCTTGTCACCTGTATAAATGCACCCACAATACAACAGCAGGAATACTTCATGTCAGCGACTCCATCCAGCCCTGAACCCCGTTTCCGTCGAATCTTATTGAAACTCAGTGGTGAAGCCTTACTAGGCAACCAAGATTCCGGCATTGACCCCGACATCCTTTACCGTGTGGCAAGTGAAGCCCTTGCTGTGCAACGTTCA
>JBEUIR010000522.1:0-1739 GCA_040415395.1 Candidatus Thiothrix namsaraevi | reverse complement strand
AATCGTGAAGTCACACTTATTGTTGAGAGCAATGCTACCCATAGATTTCCTCATCGAAAATGGTATTTTTTAAGTTTCCGTCACTCAAGCAAGACGCAATCCGAAAAAACCAAAATGTTCAAGCGCATTGCCGACAAGGTGAAAACCGCACTGCATGACGATGGGCGCAAGAAAGAAGATAAAAAACTGGCACTGACTACTTACAAGCGTTACATGACCTCTGTTAGAAACGCGATTAAAGACGCTGGATACGTTCACCATAGCTTGAGCGGTAAAACCGCATTGGCTGTCACAATACCAGTCGCAATTGCTTCAGGTTCCGCCCATAACGCTCCCTTCTTAAAAGCAGAGGTCATTGGTGTATTCACGAAACCGGGTTTGATTGTCAGTACTTGCACATTACTTTTAGTTAAGCGGTTACGTAAACCTTGCATAAAAATGGTAATTGCACCTTTGGCAGTGCCGTAAATATAATTGGATTTACGCCCCCTGTCACCCGCCACTGAACTGATCACCGCAATACAACCTTGCTTGCGTTGCTCAAAATAATTGGCTAGTAGCGTGAGTAAGCCAATAACACTGATAGCATTAGTATTTAATTCTTGCAGTGTTAGCTCAATACTACGTTCGCAAGCAGTTTGATCACTGAGTGTGCCGTGCGCAATTAATACCACATCCAAACCATCGAGTTCAGCAATGGCTTTATCCAATAGGCTTGGGTATTGCTCAATCGCCGCTGCATCAAACGTGGCATAAGCGACTGTATTCGCGCCCCGTATGCGCAGATCGTTAGCTAAATCACTCAAGCGCTCTTGATCCCGTGCTAACAAATAGAGCTGGTCGCCACGCTCAGCAAAGCAACGTGCAGTCGCTTTGGCAATGGCAGATGTTGCCCCAATAATAAGAATTTTTTGCATTAGTTCAGTCCTAGACGTTGTGATTGCAGGGATGCGAAATGTCCGATAGCGCCATATTGTTCACGCACTGCTTGAAACCTTTCCCACTGCGGGTAACTGCGTTTGAAGGTGGTTTCATGCATACGAGCATCCTTCGCTAAATAGAGCCGTCCGCCAAAATCCAATACCATTGCATCCAATTCATGCAATAGTTCCAGTAAACTGGGGGCTAATTTAAAATCCAATGCCAAGGTGTATCCTTCGAGAGGAAACGAGAGAAAATTGGCATTGGCTTTTCCAAAGGCTTTGAGTACAGCAAGGAAAGAGCCACGACCTGAACTGGCAATACGTTTTAGGATAGTGCGTAAGCCTTCCATGCCCGCCGCTTGGGGAATGACAAATTGGTATTGCACGAAGCCATTGCGTCCATACAGCCGATTCCAGTGAAGAATACCGTCTAATGGATAAAAGAAAGGTTCATAATGAATACGTTGGGTGCTTTGTTGTTGACGAATACGTTGGTAGTAAAGTGTATTAAACGCTCGAATTGAATATTGATTGAGTAGTTGCTGGGGCATCTCCATAGGAATACTAAGCTTGCTGCGGTGTCTGGTGTGCAGTTCTCCTCCCGGTGCATGTTCTCCTAGCATTAACAGCGAGCGACCTAACGCCTCATTATTGGCGAGGCAATCAATCCAAGCAACCGAGTAAGTTGCTGCGTGATGTTCGGAAAAAAGTGCTAGCACTTCTTCAAGATTGGCAGCTTTATAGGTGATTTGGTTAATATAGGCGCTGTGAATCGCCGTTAATTGCAACGTTGCGTTTATAATTAGCCCAGTTAAT
>JBEUIR010000521.1:0-1747 GCA_040415395.1 Candidatus Thiothrix namsaraevi | reverse complement strand
CATAGAGATGAAAGATAACGATTACCTCGCCTTAGATGGCTATTCAATGAACGTCTTCCTGACCGTACTGGAACAGGGGTCGATTGCCAGCGCCGCCGACAAGTTGGGTATTACCAAAACGGTGATTGGTAATTGCCTCACCAAACTGCGTTCGGTATTTCACGACCCCTTATTTGTGCGTACCGGTGGGCAAGAAATTGTTGCCACCGCCCGTGCTGAAAACTTGGGGGAACGAATGCGCGTGGTTTTGTCTGAAATGCAGCAGTTAACCTCAGAACCCGTTTTCACCCCGCAACAGGCGGTGCTGAATTTTACGGTGGGTACTAACGATTTCCAACGTGACTTGGTGCTACCTGAGTTATACCGGCAAGTAGCCAGCGAAGTGAAAGCGTTTTCCTTGCGCACGATTATTTCTGAATACCCTGCCTTGGAATGGTTGCGCACCGGCAAAGCCGATTTATTGCTCTCGCCCATCGCCCCGGAAGGGGTGGATATTCTCCACAAGCGCTTATTCATTGACCAGTCGCGTTGCTTTTTTGATGGCAATGCACGGGAAGCGCCACGCACGCTGGCAGATTTCCGGCAAGCACGTTATATCGGCCTGAATGTGGTAGAGGGTCAGCGTGCTGCGGTGATGGCTGCGCCGATTTCACGCGAATTGGAACAGCAAGTCGCGGTACGTGTGCCTAATTTTTCAGAGATGGCGAGTTTCATGCGCGGCAGTGATTTACTGGCGCTTGCACCGGGGATGTTACGCATGGGGGCGTTAGCAGAATTTTCAGCCCTTTCACCGCCATTCAATCTGCCCTCCATCACCATGTTTATGTTGTGGCATAAGCGGCACGAGGGCGACGCTGCCCATCAGTGGGTACGGGCGCAATTGGAATCTGCGGTCACTAACGTGATGCAGCGTGGTAAACTCCTAAAAGTTTAACCGTGTCGGATAACCAATAGGAATTCTTATGATGACAGCGCCTGCCCGTATTGGCATTGTGACCGTTTCTGACCGCGCCAGCCGTGGTGAATACGAAGACAAAGGTGGCCCCGCCATCCACGCATGGTTTAGCCAAGTTCTCACCAGCCCGTGGGAAGCGGTCGCACGGGTGATTCCCGATGAACAGCCGGAAATTGAAGCCGCTTTGCGTGAATTGAGCGATGTCGAAGGCTGTAGTTTGATTGTGACGACCGGCGGAACCGGACCCGCGTTACGCGATGTGACCCCAGAAGCGACCGAAGCAGTGTGCAGCAAAATGCTGCCCGGTTTCGGTGAGTTGATGCGCACCGCGTCGTTAAAATTTGTGCCAACTGCCATTTTATCACGGCAAACGGCGGGGATACGCGGGCGCAGTTTGATTGTGAATTTGCCGGGTAAGCCTTCCGCGATTGATGATTGCTTGCAAGCGGTATTTCCAGCAATTCCGTATTGTTTGGATTTGATTGAAGCAGCATATCTGGAAGCTGACCCTGCACACTGCAAAGCATTCCGCCCCGCTCATGCCAAGCCGCGTTAATTATCCCGCAGCCAAGCCTCCAATTCCTAATTAACTGGTGGTTGTGGGGATGGATTCTTTGGAACGGCTTTGGATAATGCGCCCTTCATGTTCGGTAATCGAACAGAAGGTGCAGCCGCCAAAGCAACCGCGCCGTTGGGATGATAGTGAGCCGTTTGAGATTACACCCAATTCTCCAGCCGCAAATCCGGCACTTTATCGAAGTGGCGTGTGTTGTTTGTCACCATAATGGCTTG
>JBEUIR010000520.1:0-1749 GCA_040415395.1 Candidatus Thiothrix namsaraevi | reverse complement strand
TGGGAAAATTCGTCACTTCATCCCAATCTTTAGTCTGTGGAGTCTGTTTTGAAAAAATGTCTGCTGATTGCATTAAGCGTTCTCCTATTAGGTGGCTGTCTCGACCGTTTCGAGGTGCAACCGGATAATAAACTCCAAGCGCAACTGCCACCGGGCGCACGCATTACCGACGACGGCACGATGTTGGCGCAAGGGCGTGTAGTCGGGGTTAGCGATGGCGACACCTTAACCGTGTTAGCCAGCAACAAACGCACTTACAAAATCCGCCTGCAAGGGATTGACGCGCCTGAAACCAAACAAGCACACGGGCAAAAATGCAAAGAAATGCTCATGACCCGCGCCGTCAACCTCACTGCCGAGGTCGAAGCTTACAAACTCGACCGTTACGGGCGTGTGATTGGCAAAGTCACCGTAGAAGGCAAGGATGTGGCGCTGGAACAAATCAAAGCCGGTTGCGGCTGGCATTATGAGGCATACGCCAAAGAGCAAAGCGCTGACGACCAAGCCGCGTATGCCGCTGCGGAAAAACAAGCGCGTAAAGCCAAGCGCGGCTTATGGCGCGACAAACAACCGCAAGCCCCGTGGGATTTCCGCAAACAACAGTAAGCGCAGCTAGAAAAGCGGCGTTTTGGCGTTTTCCCCTGCCACTTCACGCACCAACTTTGGCACAAGGAAACCGGGCAACTGTTGACGCATTGCATCCACCATGCGCACTGCTTCGGTTTCTGCCACTTCAAAATGCGCCGCCCCCGCCACCCGATCCAACACATGCAAGTAATACGGCAAAACCCGCTCAGCAAACAAGGCTTCGCTCAAATTCACTTGCGCCTGCACACTGTCATTTACCCCACGTAACAGCACCGCCTGATTCAACAAGGTCACACCCGCCGAATGCAAAGCAGCCAACGCTTGGCGCACATCGTCCGCCGCCAACTCTTGCGCGTGATTGGCGTGAATCACCATCACCACTTGCTGACGGATACTTGCCAACACCTGCAAAAACCCCGCATCAATCCGTGACGGCAACACCACCGGCAAACGGGTATGAAAACGCACCCGCCTCACATGAGAAATACCGTTCAACTGCCTGAAAAATAATGCCAAACGCTCATCAGCCAGCGTCAGCGGATCACCGCCACTCAAAATCACTTCGCACACAGCAGGATTAGCACGGATATACGCCAATGCCCCTTCCCACTCGCCCTTCACCGGATTCGAGTCACTGTAAGGAAAATGCCGCCGGAAACAATAACGGCAATGCACCGCACACGCGCCCGTCGTCACCAATAACACCCGCCCGTGATACTTGTGCAAGACGCCATCGGCTACCAGCGCCTGATTATCACCCACAGGGTCAGCATGGAAACCTTCAACCACTTGCAACTCGGCATCTAACGGCAATACTTGGCGTAACAGTGGGTCGTTCCAATCGCCGTGTTTCATCCGAGCGATGTAGCTGTGCGGAACTAGTAGGCGGAATTGGCGAGCAGCATCCGTACTCAGACCTCCTCCATCCAAACTCAACGCTTGCATCAATACCAACGGATCACGCACCGCCCCCGCCAACTCACGCTGCCAAGCTCCTACCGGCGATTGTTTATAAAGCAACATAGGAAATATCCGAATGGTTGAAATCATCACCTTTGAACAACAACGGCTCACCGGCGTACTTCGCCAGTGCATACGAACAGCAATCACCGATATTCAATGCGGCACGATGACGACCTTTACCAAACTGCCGCCAGCCTT
>JBEUIR010000519.1:0-1752 GCA_040415395.1 Candidatus Thiothrix namsaraevi | reverse complement strand
GGATGATCGGGGGCAGTATGGGCGAAACCTCGGCGGTCTTGTTGCTGCTGGGTGGGCTGTTCCTGCTGTGGAAGCGTGTGATTACCTGGCACATTCCGGCGTCGCTGCTCGGCACATTGTTGCTGTTGGCGGGGGTCATGCACGCCGTTAACCCCGACGTTTATCCCGGTGTGGAAATACACTTGCTGGCGGGGGCGACGTTGCTGGGCGCGTTTTTCATTGCTACCGATTTGGTCACATCCCCGGTGTCTCCGACCGGGCAACTGATTTTTGGGGCGGGCTGTGGGCTGCTGGTGTACGTGATTCGCACATGGGCAGGCTACCCGGAAGGCATGGCGTTTGCCATCTTGCTCATGAATGCGCTCACCCCGCTGATTGACCACTATTTCCGCCCACGCATTTACGGACGTGATCGCAAGGGCGAACCGCTCAACTATGTTAGCGGGGAGAGCAAACCATGACCACTGACATCAAAACCCCGTTGCTGGAACGCATTCCCTACCAAGCCATTCTGTTGGGTGCGTGCGCCGCGATTGCCGCCGCCTTGTTGTTGGGCGTGGATAACGCCACCCGCGAGCCGATTGCGCAGCGCAAGATGGAAGATTTGCAACAATCATTGGCGCAAGTCGTGCCGAATGAATTGCACGATAACAATATGGTGGCCAAGCCGCTGTTGCTGACCGGGGCAGATGGTAAAGAGGTCAAAGTTTATCAAGGCACCAAGGCGGGCAATGTCACCGCGCTGGTGTGGGAAACCGTCGGCTTCGGCTACGCGGGCGAAATCCGCACCATTATCGCACTCGACCCGGAAGGCAAAACCCTCGGCACGCGAGTGTTGTCCCACAAGGAAACACCGGGCTTGGGCGACAAGATCGAAGTCGCCAAGGCTGATTGGATTACCAAATTCACCGGGCTTTCCTTGGGCAATCCGTCCGAAGATCAGTGGAAGGTGAAAAAGGATGGTGGGCAATTTGACCAGTTCAGCGGCGCAACCATTACCCCGCGTGCGGTGCTGAAAAGCCTGCACGAAGCATTGCAATTCTTTGAAGCCCACAAGGCGGAAATGCTGGAGGTGAAACCATGAGCGATTACAAACGCATTGCCAAAGATGGGCTGTGGGACAACAACGTGGTGTTTGCGCAAGGGCTGGCCTTGTGTCCGGTACTCGCTGTGACCAGTTCTGCCACCAACGGGCTGGGCATGGGGCTGGCAAGTACGGCGGTGTTGGTGATGTCGAATTTGCTGGTGTCCTTGATCCGCCAGTGGGTTAGCCCTGCGGTAAGGATTCCGGTTTACATTGTGCTGATTGCCACGCTGGTGACGCTGGTGGATATGGCGTTGAATGCGTGGGTGCATGAGCTGTACAAGGTGCTGGGGTTGTTTATCGCGCTGATCGTGGTCAACTGTGCGATTTTGGGGCGGGCAGAATCGTTTGCGTCCAAGAATTCGCCGATTCCTGCGGTGTTTGACGGGCTGATGATGGGGTTGGGGTTTACGTTGGCCTTGGTGGTGCTGGGTGGGGTGCGCGAAGTGCTGGGCAGCGGCACGTTGTTTGCCAGTGCGTCGCTGTTGCTGGGTAAGGCGTTTTCCTTTATGGAGCTGACCATTATTCCCGATTACAAGGGCTTTTTGCTGATGATTTTGCCACCGGGTGGGTTTATGGCACTGGGTTTCCTGCTGGCGGGGAAACGGGTGTGGGATGGGAGAAAAGCATGAACGTGGGGATTGCTTACGCGGATAAATTCAAGCAGA
>JBEUIR010000518.1:0-1752 GCA_040415395.1 Candidatus Thiothrix namsaraevi | reverse complement strand
TCTGCTTGAATTTATCCGCGTAAGCAATCCCCACGTTCATGCTTTTCTCCCATCCCACACCCGTTTCCCCGCCAGCAGGAAACCCAGTGCCATAAACCCGCCTGGCGGCAAAATCATCAGCAAAAAGCCCTTGTAATCGGGAATAAGGGTCAGCTCCATAAAAGAAAACGCCTTACCCAGCAACAGCGAGGCACTGGCAAACAACGTGCCGCTACCCAGTACCTCGCGCACCCCGCCCAGCACCACCAACGCCAGCGTAAACCCCAATCCCATCATCAGCCCGTCAAACACCGCAGGAACGGGGGAATTTTTGGAGGCAAACGATTCTGCCCGCCCCAAAATCGCACAATTGACCACGATTAGCGCGATGAACAAGCCCAGCACCTTGTACAGCTCATGTACCCACGCATTCAGTGCCATGTCCACCAACGTCACCAACGTGGCAATCAAAGTAATGTACACTGGAATCCGCACCGCCGGGCTAACCCACTGACGGATCAAGGAAACCAGCAAATTCGACATCACCAATACCGCCATACTTGCCAGCCCCATGCCCAGCCCGTTGGTGGCAGAACTGGTCACAGCGAGTACCGGACACAAGGCCAGCCCTTGCGCAAACACCACGTTGTTGTCCCACAGCCCATCTTTGGCAATGCGTTTGTAATCGCTCATGGTTTCACCTCCAGCATTTCCGCCTTGTGGGCTTCAAAGAATTGCAATGCAGCGTGCAGGCTTTTCAGCACCGCACGCGGGGTAATGGTTGCGCCGCTGAATTGGTCAAATTGCCCGCCGTCCTTTTTCACTTTCCACTGGTTTGCGGGCGGATTGCCCAGCGACAAGCCAGTGAACTTGGTTATCCAGTCAGCCTTGGCAACTTCGATCTTGTCGCCTAAGCCCGGTGTTTCCTTGTGTGACAATACCCGCGTGCCGAGAATTTTGCCTTGCGGATCGAGCGCAATAAGGGTGCGAATTTCCCCCGCGTAGCCAAAGCCCACGGTTTCCCATACCAGCGCGGTGACATTGCCTGCTTTAGTGCCTTGGTAGACCTTAACTGCTTTGCCATCTACCCCCGTTAGTAACAGCGGCTTTGCCACCATATTGTTGTCGTGCCAATCATCCGGCACGACTTGCGCCAGCGATTGTTGCAAATCTTCCATCTTGCGCTGCGCAATCGGTTCGCGGGTGGCGTTATCCACCCCCAGCAGTAAAGCAGCAGCAAGCGCAGCGCACGCGCCCAACAACACCGCTTGGTAGGGAATGCGTTCCAGCAGCGGGGTTTTGGTATCAGTAGCCATTATTTATTCTCCCCGCTGGCATAGTTGAGCGGTTCGCCCTTACGGTCACGTCCGTAAATGCGCGGACGGAAGTAGTGATCAATCAGCGGTGTCAAGGCATTCATCAGCAGCACTGCAAACGCCATACCTTCGGGATAGCCAGCCCAAGTGCGGATCACGTACACCAGCAGCCCACAACCTGCCCCAAAAATCAGTTGCCCAGTGGCTGACACTGGGGATGTGACCAAATCTGTGGCAATAAAAAACGCCCCCAACAGGGTTGCACCCGCCAGCAAATGTACCTCCACACCGGGGTAAACATCGGGGTTGATGGCGTGCATGACCCCCGCCAACAGCAACAATGTGCCGAGCAGCGACACCGGAATGTGCCAGGTAATCACACGCTTCCACAGCAGGAACAGCCCACCCAGCAGCAACAAGACCGCCGAGGTTTCGCCCATACTGCCCCCGATCATCC
>JBEUIR010000517.1:0-1752 GCA_040415395.1 Candidatus Thiothrix namsaraevi | reverse complement strand
TGGCGGCGTTCGCTGATCATGCGTTCGTAGATTTTGGGTTCGACACTGGCATTGTAATTGATGCGCTTGAAACGAATATCCAGCAATTCCACCCCGAACACTTTGAGCTTTTCCGCAGCGGCTTTGTAGATTTCTTGTTCTACTAAGACGCGCCCTTTTTGGATCGGTACGAGTGAACCCACCACGTTGTTGGTGTCTGCGCCATCAGCCGCACCTTCCACCAACGTCGGGTCTTTGAGAGGAACACGCCCTTTGGTGGTGCGTACCATTTCAATCAATTCGTGTTTGGCAACCGCGTTACGGGTTTCGCTGCCGAGGATGTCATCCAAACGTGATAAGGCGCTGCGTTCGTCGCGTAAGCGCAGGAAATAGGGGAGTGGTTCCACAATGCGCCAGCGGGCAAACAAATCCACCGAGATGTAGAGCTTGTCTTTGGTCGGCATATCCGAAGGGCTGCCATCCCACGGCAATACCCGTTTGTCGATGCGGTTCACCTCTTGAATGAACGGGATTTTCATTTTCAAACCTGCTTCGGTCACGGGTTCTTTCACCGGTTTGCCGAATTGGGTCAAGATCACTTGTTGCGCTTCACCCACGGTGTAGAACGCATTGAACAAGACAAACGCCAGCAAACCGGCAAGCACTAGGAGTAAACGGTTCATGGTGTTGCCTCCGCTGGGGTTTTCTGTGAGGTGTTGAGGTTGAGCAGGGGTAAGAGGTTTTTCATGCCTTCATCCACCACGATTTTGTTTTGAATGCCGGGTAAGATGGCTTGCATGGTTTCCAGATACAAACGCCGTTGGGTAATGTCGGGGGCTTTTTGGTATTCGGTGAATACCGCGTTGAAACGTGCTACGTCGCCTTCGGCTTCGTTGACGCGCTTGAGGCGGTAGCCTTCGGCTTCGCGGATGCGCTGGTCTTTTTCACCTTCCGCCAAGGGGATGACTTTGTTGTAATCGCGGCGGGCTTCGTTAATGAGCTTTTCTTTTTCCTGTTGCGCTTGGTTGACTTCGTTGAAGGATTCTTGCACCGGGCGCGGTGGGTTGATGTTCTTTAATTGCACTTGGTCGATGCTCACGCCCATGAGGTAACGGGTGGCGAGTTGCTGGAGTTTGACCAGTGCTTCGGCTTCGATTTCTTGCCGCCCAATGGTGAGAACTTCATCGACGGTGCGGTCGCCCACGACTTCGCGCATCACCGATTCCGAGGCATTGCGCAAGGTGATGCCGGGTTCGCGCACCGCAAATAAATAGTTGGTGGGTTCGGCAATGCGGTATTGCACCACCCATTCCACCAGTGCCACATTTAGATCGCCTGTGACCATCGGGGATTCTGCCGCTGGGTTGTCGGAGTATTGGTCGACATTGCTTGCGCCTTCGGTATAAAAGCCGAATTCCTGTTTTAATTGGCGTTTGACCGGCAAAATGGTGGCGACATCCACGCCAAAGGGAATTTTAAAATGCAAACCGGGTTGGACTTCCGCCTGAAATTTTCCAAAGCGTTGCACGATGGCGACAGAATCGCTGGGAACGGTGTACCAGGATGACCAAGCGGTGATACCGAGCAGAATAATTATCACAGGGGCAATGCCCATTAGCTTGAAGCGTGGCAAGCGTGGTCGCGATGTCATGGGAAAGGATGGTATTGGGTTCACGCGGAATTCCCTCCAGTCATAAAAGTTTTGTGATTATGATCATGACTCTACGCCGTACTGTGTGGTTTAGCGAGAAGCTTCCGAGGAAATGGGGTTGT
>JBEUIR010000516.1:0-1757 GCA_040415395.1 Candidatus Thiothrix namsaraevi | reverse complement strand
ACTGGGTAAATTTCAGCATTATTGCGCACCCGTTGAATCGCAAATCGATGCACTGAAAATCGAGCGCATTGTCTCTCACTGGCAGCATTCCACCCCCGATTTTTGGTACGATCAGGTACAAGCCGAATGGGTGCTGCTGTTGCAAGGCTCGGCACGCTTACAATTTGAGCATGGGTTCGTGGAGTTAGGCGTAGGCGATTATCTCAATATTACTGCCCGGCGAATTCTTCTGCCGTAATCAATCGGTAGCTGACTTCATGGAGTTATTCACCAGCCCGTTGTAGCACCTGTTCAATGAGCAGTGGATTCAGATAAGCATTTGAGTTTTGTAGCAGCCGAACACGGGATGTGATGTCCGCAATTAAGCCTTCTTCTTTTGCCAGCAGTAACAAACCTAAGCTGCCCATGGTTTCTAGCCCATTGGTGTACGCAGATTTTTTCGCCCGCAAGTCATCGACCAGCATCAGGTTTGCCGATGTCGCCTTGTACAGTGCCATTGCTTCCAGCTCACCATTGCCTAAGCCGGATGTTTTTTGGAGTTTGCACTGACTCATATCGACTTTTTGAACTTTACCCACCAGATAAGCTTTTAACGTATCCGCTTGGGGCTTACCTTGTGCGCACACTTCGTCATGCACTGCGGTTGGAACTAACACTGTGCCGAACAATGTTTCCAGTAGATCAAGACCCCGATAAGTTGAGACGGCGACGAGTGCCGAACTGTCTGCAATGACAATCATGCGGCGCGAAGTTGTTTGAAACGGATGACTTCGGCTTCGATTTCATCCATATCGGTGCTGATGGTTTCGATGTGGTGCTGCTTGCAGGCGGCAAGGAAGGTGTAAATGTCCACACCTGCGAATTCGCAGGCTGCGCCACGCGATAACTGACCGGACTGGAATAGCAGCAAGGCCGTATGCAGCTTAAGTAGCTGCGCTAGACTGGTTTTATCCTGTTGTGGGAGCAGGACGTGATCGGGTATTTCAAGCGTTATTTGCATGTTTTGCCCTCTGCGGGGTGATGTATATGTGTTTGATTGTAGAGTTATCTCGGCGAGAAAACCATATCGCGGTTTTTGACACTGTTAGCGTTATTTGCCCACTTGAGCGAAATGTTTATCCAGCTTATCGAGTACTGCCAAGCCTTCTGCGACATTGCCACGCGCTGCCCGTAGGCGGAAACGGGTTTCGGCATCCGTTTCGGTGAGGATGCGGATGGCGAATTCTTCCATCAACTTGTTCAGGCTCACGCCGCGACGGGTTGCCAATATTTTTAGGCGGTTGTGTTGCTCGTCAGGTAGACGGATTGTCATGGTTGCCATTAGTTTGCCTCCTCACGCTGCTTTTTGCTGGGGCAAATGCACATCCACCACGATTTCTGAGTAGGGCGTAAAAATTTTGCCGTTGGCATCACGTTCGATGGCAAGCCATTCCATCAGGCGTTCCACGTCGTTGTGGACGTTTTTGTAATCGCGTTGCAGGGTACGGGCAAGTTCGGCAATGCTCATTGCGCCGTGTTCGCGTAACGCTGCCAGCAAGTCCCAACGTTTGGGGGTGAAGACACTGAGCATTTGGCTGACGTTTTTGAAACCTACGCCGAAGTAAGGGGCGGGTTCTTCGCCGACTTCGAGGCGTTCTAGCATTTGTTGGGCGAGTGCGAGTGAGGACTGCACGCTTGTGCCTACTTTGATGGTCAGGATGTTTTGGTTCATGTGTTTACCCCTGCGATGTCGTGCATAAAGTCTGCAACTAACTTTG
>JBEUIR010000515.1:0-1763 GCA_040415395.1 Candidatus Thiothrix namsaraevi | reverse complement strand
TGGTCATTCCAAACGCCTTGCCAATCTACACTACACTGGCGCGATTCGATTACCACGAGATTCGCCATGACTGCCGCCGCCACCGATAACGTTGTCAAAAGCACCACCTGTTACGAATGCGATGCCAATTGCCTGTTCGATGTCACCATCGACCCCAGCGGTCGCGCCATTAAAGTCGAAGGCTTGCCCAATTGCCCACGCGGACAATTGCAGTTAGAGCGCCAATATCACCCCGACCGCTTGCTCTACCCGCTCAAGCGCGTCGGCGCAAAAGGCTCTGGCGAATTCGAGCGCATCAGTTGGGAGGAAGCTCTCGACACCATTACCGCCGCACTGCAAAAAACCAAAGCGCAGCACGGCGCACCCGCCGTGGGCTTTTTCGCGGGCTACACCAAAGAAGCCCGCCCGCAATTGCAACGCCTCGCCCACGCTTTCGGCAGCCCGAATTACCTCACCGAATCCGGCTGCTGCTTTTCGGCAACGATGGTCGCGGAAAAACTCACCTACGGTTACAAACTCAAAACCACCTCCACCGTCGAATCACCGAAAACCCAATGCGTCTTGGTGTGGTCAACCAACGCATCCGGCTCGATTCCACCCTTTGAAAACCACCACCTTGCCAACCGCAAAAAAGGGCGCAAGATGATCGTGGTTGACCCGCGTCGCACCGAAACAGCGGAACTGGCGGATATTCACCTGCAAATCCGCCCCGGTACGGATGGCGCACTCGCCCTCGGTTTCCACCACCTAATTTTCGCGAATGGCTGGCAAGATCAGGCGTTTCTGGATGAATGGGCAAACGGGTTGGATGCTTTCCGCGACTACATCAAGGAATTCCCACCGCAACGGGTCGCAACGACTTGCGGCATTAGCGAAGCCGATTTACGCGCAGCAGTGGAAATGTTCGCCACCACCAAGCCCGCGCAAATTGCCATGTCACCCACCTCCACCGTGCAACACAGCAACGGTTTCCAGAATCACCGTGCGATGATTTTGCTCTCCGCCGTCACCGGCAATATTGACCGCGAAGGCGGCAACCGCTTCTTCAACGACAAAGTATTGCCCAAGCCAATTGAGCTATTCGATGTGTGCAAAAACGAATTGCCGCCGCGCATTGGCGATGAAGTTTTCCCGATTTGGACAAAATACTGGCCTGCTGCACAAAGCATGTTGATGCCGAATTGCATCCTCGACGGCAAGCCGCAACCGCTCAAAGCCTTGCTGGCAATGGGCATTAATACCGCGATGTGGGCAAACTCCAAACGCATGGAACGCGCCTTGGGCGAACTGGAATTTTTCGCCGTCTCCGATTTTTTCCACAACCCTGCCACCTTGCAAGCCGACATCGTATTGCCAGCCGCAACCAGTTTGGAACGCACCGCGCTGATCGCCTACCCCGGTTGCGCGTATCAGGGCGAAGTAAAATACCGCCACCAAGCCCTGCCCCCTCGCGGCGAAGCCAAACCCGACGGGCAAATTTTCCTCGAACTCGGTGTCAAACTCGGCATGGCGGAACAGTTCTGGCACGGCAACCTTGCGGCATCGTGGGAAGAAATGGGCGCAGGCTTGCCCCCCGATGTACGTAAAGAGGCGTGGGAAAATCCGGCAGGCGTAACCGTTTACAGCCCCGTGATCGAAGAATTGGTGGAAATGGGCTTTTTGGATGCGGATCGGCAATGGCGCATCAACGGCTTCCGCACTGCCACCGGCAAGATCGAATTCGATTCGGTGGAACTGAAAGCGCACGGCTACGACGGCTTGCC
>JBEUIR010000514.1:0-1769 GCA_040415395.1 Candidatus Thiothrix namsaraevi | reverse complement strand
GTACACCGGCGGCTGTTCCGGTAAATAGCCGAGTTGCTGCTTGGCTTGGCGTGGCTCATCCAATAAGTCGATGCCATTGATCTTAATTTCACCCGTGCTAGGGGCAAGATTGCCGGTCAACATTTGCATGGTGGTCGATTTCCCCGCACCATTTGGCCCCAGCAAGCCCAACACCTCGCCTTTGTCTAAGACAACTTCCACATTATTTACGGCACAGTGCTCGCTGTAGTAGCGTGACAATCCTACTGCACTAATCAACCTATCTTGATGATTTATCATGTAACTTGCCCTTGTCCATTCAGCCTTCATTAATAACGTTGCGAGATTGATAGAAATTTTCTATTAAAATAATGGTTGAACCTAATAGTATATCGAATAGACTTAGCAGAATGTAACGTGAAAATGCTTGTGAATCTTGGGGATTTAGCAAGTACAGCGTTGACGAAAGGTTTAGTCGGGCTTACTAAAGGTATCAAACATGAGTGTCGAAATGGCTAGAAACTGGTTCTTGCTGACCAGTAAACCGCACAAAGATGACGTGGCAGAATTCCAACTGCGCAATCAAGGTTACGATGTTTACCGCCCGCTTGCAAAACGCTTGCGCACCCAACGCGGTAAAGTCATCACCAAAACCGAATCGTTATTCCCACGTTACATGTTCATTCATTTGGATAATGGCGTGAATGACAATTGGGCACCGATTCGCTCCACCACCGGTATCAGCAACTTTGTACGCTTTGGGTTAGAACCAGCGCGTGTACCTGACGAGCTTATTGCCTCCCTGAAAGCGCAGGAAGCTATGTTCGGCGAACGCTCCATCGACCTTGATCGCTACCACACCGGCGACAAAGTTATCATTACCGAAGGCCCTTTCCGTGGCTTGGAAGCGATTTTCCAAAAGTATGATGGCGAGGAACGGGTTATTGTATTGCTGGAAATCCTCCACAAATCCACCAAGCTGGGGTTGAATCCGGGGCATTTGTACGCGGCTTAAGCAGCGAGCTAATGATTGAGCAAGCGCCCCCCATCAACGGGGATCACTTGTCCGGTGATGTAATCCGCGTCACGCACCAGAAATAGCACGGTTTTGGCAATATCGGCGGGGCTGCCTTCACGTTTCAGGGCAGTTTTCGTCAGGATTTCAGCGTGCATGGCGTGATTGGCAGGCATTTCTGGCCACAAGATAGCACCAGGGGCAATACCATTTACCCGCACATCTGGCCCTAATTCTCGCGCTAATACTTGGGTCAACATCAACAAACCGGCTTTCGCAGTGCAATAGGCGGCGTAACCTTGCAGGGGGCGCATTCCATGAATATCGACCATATTGATAATGCAGCCCTGATTGGCTTGTAGATGTGGCGCGGCGGCTTGTGCCATGAAGAGCGGCGCTTTCAGATTCGTGCCGATCAGGTCATCAAACTGCTGTTCGGTCACGCTGGCTAAGGGGGTGGGGTAAAACGATGAGGCGTTGTTTACCAAAATATCGAGTCTGCCCGCTTGTTCAACAGTTTGCGTGATCAAGTTCGGAATGCTGGCGACGTCGAGTAAATCACCGCGCACTAAAAAGCAGGCGTTTTCACGTTGCGCGTTCAATTCGGCTTGCAGTTGTTCGGCATCAGTGGCGGAATTGCGGTAGTGGATGACGACGGTTGCCCCTGCGCTGTGGAGCGTGCGAGCGATCTCCGCACCGATGCGGCGGGCTGCGCCAGTGAGTAGTGCTACTTTACCTTGTAATGTCGCCATGCCATACCTTCTGTTAAGCTTTG
>JBEUIR010000513.1:0-1774 GCA_040415395.1 Candidatus Thiothrix namsaraevi | reverse complement strand
CCGCACAGCGTGATCTTGCCAGCATCCAACAAATTGCCGAAAAACTTCCAGCCGGTTGGCGTTTCAAAGCACGGTATGCCCAAGTTCGCCGCGACCCTATCCGGCGCTTGACTGGTCGGCATGGAACGCGCAATGCCCGCAATGCCATCTTTATAACCCGGAATCAACCGCGCATTTGCTGCCAAAATCGCGAGGCTATCGCTAGGCGTGACAAAGAAACGTTTGCCCAGAATCATATTGCGATCGCCGTCACCATCGGAGGCTGCGCCGAAATCAATGTCGGAATTCCGCGCATACAACAGTGCCATCAACTCATGGGCGTGTGCTTGATTCGGGTCAGGGTGCCCGCCACCAAAATCTGCCAACGGTTCGCCCTGAATGACCGAACCAACAGGTGCGCCCAAACGCGCCTCCAATATCCGATGACCATAAGGACCTGTTACTGCGTGCATCGCATCAAAGCGCATTTTGAAATGGTCAGACGTTAACAATGCGGCAATCTTGTCAAAGTCGAAAATGCTTTCCATCAGTGCCAGATAGTCACTGACCGAATCCACCACCTCCACCTGCATTCCGGCAAGCTGGTACGTCCCCAGCTTGTCAACCGGAATCGGGTTGAGCGGCACAATGTGGTATTCATGAATTTGTTTAGCGGCGGCAAACATCGCTTCAGTCATGCTTTCAGGAGCAGGTCCACCGTTTGCACCATTGAACTTAATGCCGAAATCACCGTCGGGACCACCTGCGTTATGGCTGGCGGAGAGAATAATCCCCCCCAATGCCTGGTATTGGCGAATCAGGTTCGACGCTGCCGGAGTGGAAAGAATGCCGCCCTGCCCCAATATAACGCGCCCGAAACCCGCTGCGGCTGCCATGCGCAGGATAATCTGGATAGCCTCGCGGTTAAAATAACGCCCGTCACCGCCGAGAATCAGGGTGCTGCCTTGTACATTGTCCAAGGTATTGAAAATGGCTTGTACAAAGGTTTGCAAATAATCAGGCTTCTTGAATTGCTTGACGCTTTTCCGTAAACCGGATGTCCCCGGTTTTTGGTCATCGAAAGGTGTGGTTTTAATGGTCTGGATAGTCATGGGAGTACGCTTGCCAGTAGGTTTTTGCTAGGATTCGAGACTTCATCTGCACAGCATCGCAGCCACACAAATCATGTAGCCATTATGGATTTATGTTAGTCAAAGAACAACCCGCCACCTTCGCGCCACGCCCAAAATCTTTCGCGGCGCTGATGGAAATGTACGAAATAAATTATATCCAGTTGCGTCTATTGTGCGGCGACATACGTATCTTACCGCATCTAACAGTATCACGGGTGGCAAACGGCATTCCGGTATCGCTTACGATTCTCGACCACACAGCGCATACCAGCACATTGATGCTAACGTATTTATTTGATGAAAGCCGTAATGCTAAGGAGAACCGCCCGGATATGCTGATTCGGGTTTACCACGATTCACGCCAAGCTGAGGTCGTGAGTCATCGCTGCCGCCTGACCAAAGACCCTGTACAGTATTGGAATAAAGAGTTAGACACGATGTTATTGTGTCGCTGGCGCATGAACAGATTCTTGTACAAATGGACAAATTATTTACGTAAGCAAGGTCATTGCTTTACCTAGGGTCAACACCATAAAAGGCTTTGTACAACTTATTGCAGTAGACACCACGCATACCTATACTAAGAGCACAGCATTAATGTTCACCTCTTGTATAACTTAAGTCTGCAAATATTCTTGACTAATGCACTAGGTAAAGCAATG
>JBEUIR010000512.1:0-1779 GCA_040415395.1 Candidatus Thiothrix namsaraevi | reverse complement strand
TCAACCCTGATCGCCCGCTTTCACCGGCCGATTCAATTCCGGTGGCAACTGCACAATCTCGCAAGCACCACGATACTGCTCCGGCACATTGTCGGGGCATTCCCCACACAACTCATTGCCCGGCACAGCGAAATCAATCTTGCGTGGGTAGGGCAAATTCAGTCCATTCATGATAGCGACAAACGCTTCCTGTGAGGTGTTGTTACCCACACGCGGGTTACGATTTTTTTCCTGTCCGATGGTGGTAAGCTGCCGACCTTCATAATCATGCGCTGGGTAGACCAAGGTTTCATTGGGCAGGGTAAAGAATTTCTCGGTAATGCTTTGGTACAATTTGACCGGATCGCCTGATTGAAAATCCGTGCGCCCGCAGGCTTCAATCAACAGCGCATCGCCGGAAAACAGGACTTTTTGCATCCCGTTATCCAGCAGGTAAGCGTGGTGATGACCCGTATGCCCCGGTGTAAACAGCGGGTGCAATTCAATTTGCCCTACCCTGAACACCTGATTTTCCTCAACCCCCACGTCGGCGCAAGCCAGTTTATCCATCGCGGGAACCACGATTTTGCTACCGGTGTAAGCCCGCAATTTACGCGCCCCGGTCAGGTGATCGGCGTGCATGTGGGTTTCCAGCGTGTAGGTCAGCTTCAAGCCCAATGCCTGCAATACCGCCAAATCGCGCTCAACCGTGTCGATTACCGGGTCAATCAACACGCACTCGCCTGACTGTTCGCAAGCCAGTAGGTAGGTGTAAGTGCTGGAGTCTTGCTCAAAAAGCTGTCTGAAAATCATTCGGTTTTTCCTCACAATATTGAAATGTACCTCTCATAGTATAGGCGACGCTCCGTCATTCCAAAAAAAATGCGCTATATATATGATACATAGCTTAAGAAACAGACCTTTAAGAGATATTTATGCCGCAGGTTTCCCCGCAAAACGACAGTTGCCTGATCGAACGGATGCGTTACTACACTCCGCTGTCAGACAAGGATGAACAGTTGCTACGTGAGCTGGAAACAGACGAAATCTGCTACCGTCCCCGTACCCAGGTGACGTTCAGCGAGAACCCTAGCCATCTGTTCGTGATCAAATCCGGCTGGCTGTACCGTTACGAGCAGTTGGATGAAACCCACCGCCACATTTCACGCATTCATTACCCCGGCGACATTGTGGGTCTGACGGATCTGGCGCTGAAAACGCCCTACGGTGAAATGATGACCGTCACCAAAACGGTGTTATGCCCGTTCCCCAAACGTAAATTGGATAACATTTTCATGCATTCACCTCGGTTGACGGCGCTGCTGTTTAGTCTCGGTGTGTTGCAGCAGATTGTGTTGCAGGATCGGATCAAGATGATGCGCCGAGCCTCAGCGCCACACAAGGTTGCCCATTTCATGTTGGAAACACACGCCCGTTTGCGTATCCATGCACCCGATGGCGAACTGAGCACGTTTGCAATGCCCTTGACGCAAGAGGTGATTGGAGACGCGATTGGCTTGACCAATGTCTCGGTCAGCAACGCCATCACCCAACTGGCATTTGAGGGCTATTGCAGTTGCCAGCATCGTGAAGTCACCCTGCATGAACTGGAAAAACTCAAGGAATTGGTCAATTTTCAAGATCGTTATTTTGAAATAGATACGTCTTGGTTTCCTGCCACCTGCTAAATTTTTTCTTAACAAATTCATTTGACTTTCCGTCAATAGACGGAGAGTGTGGTTTATTGCAAACAGTTTTAGTGCATTTACACACATTTATTTTTCAATCATCTAAGTCGGA
>JBEUIR010000511.1:0-1783 GCA_040415395.1 Candidatus Thiothrix namsaraevi | reverse complement strand
GCGCTCAACGACTTAAACAGCGTGCGTAACTTTGTATCCAGTAACGGCACGTTTGCGTTTTTTGACGCACCTTGGTTTCCCATCTACATCGCCATTATGTTTATGTTCCACCCCTGGTTTGGCTGGTTTGGCTTAGTCAGTGGTGTGGTCATTTTGATACTGGGTATCTTGGTCGACCATTCCACCAAACCGCTGCTTCAGGCATCACACGGCAAAGGGATGCAATCCCGCTTGCTGTTAGAGCGTAGCTTGCGCAATGCCGAAGTCGCCACTGCGTTAGGCGTGAAAGACGGTATCTTCCGCCGCTGGCAAACCAATCACAACGAGTCATTACACTGGCAGGCACAAGCCAGCGATAAAGCCGGATTATTGTCGAATATGTCCAAAAGTTTGCGCATGTTCCTGCAATCCTTGATTCTTGGGGTGGGCGCGTATTTGGTTATTCAGATGGAAATGTCCGGTGGGATGATGATCGCCGGTTCGATTCTCTTAGGACGGGCATTAGCACCGTTAGACTCCTTGGTCGGCGCGTGGAAAGGTTTCTCATCAGCGCGGCAATCATGGGATCGTCTGAATCAGTTATTGGCAGCTTTCCCCGACCAGCCAGCCCGCATGGCGCTACCCGCTCCGCAAGGCAAGCTGGATGTGTCGCACCTGACGGTAGTGCCACCCGGCAGCCGCGCACCGGTGTTACATAATATTACGTTTGCCCTGCGTCCGGGTGAATCGCTGGCGATTATTGGCCCTAGCGGCTCGGGCAAATCCTCTTTGGTGCGTGCTGTTCTCGGTTTATGGCCGCAAGCCAGCGGTGAGGTGCGTCTCGATAATGCGGATATGCGCCATTGGGATCGCGCCCAACTCTCCAAACACATCGGTTATCTGCCACAAGACGTGGAATTGTTCGATGGCACAGTGGCAGAAAACATTGCCCGCTTTGGGGAAGTGGATGCGCAAAAAGTGCTGGAAGCCGCTGATTTGGCAGGGGTACACGAATTGATTCTGCAATTACCGAATGCCTCCGAAACCTTGATTGGCCCTTCCGGTGGCGCATTATCGGGCGGGCAGCGTCAGCGCATCGGCTTAGCCAGAGCGTTGTACGACAGCCCCACGCTAGTGGTGTTGGATGAGCCAAATTCCAACCTCGACGATTTGGGTGAAGCCGCGCTCTACCGCGCCCTCGAAATCCTCAAGGAGCGTAATACCACGGTATTAATCATTTCGCATCGCCCCGGCATTCTGAAACTGGTTGATCGTATTCTAGTGATGGTAGGCGGCACGGTGGCTATGTTTGGTGATCGCCAACAAGTCCTGGCCAAAATGGCGCAAAAAACCACGCAGTTGCCAACACGGGAGGCAAACACAAAATGACACAGACACTTGCAAAACTACCCACGGCGAAAGTGCCGTCCACTCTGGTTGCCGCACCTGCTGCTCAGCCTGCTGCCAACGATAGTACGGCTAAATTGGATATTGAGGACCGCCGTTATCAACTGATGGGCTTAACCGTCTTGATTGGTGTGCTGGGTGTATTCATGATATGGGCGGCGTTTGCCCCGCTCAACAGCGCAGTGGTGGCTTCAGGGCGCATTGTGGTGGATGTCAAAAAACAGGTGGTGCAACACCGTGAGGGCGGCGTTATCCAACAGATTTTGGTGGATGATGGCGATCTGGTTCATAAAGGTCAGACTTTAATGGTGTTAAGTGCCGCCGAAGCACAAGCCGATCAAGGTACGTTATACGATCAGTTACTGGGCTATGTCGGCCTGGAAGCACGCTTAAATGC
>JBEUIR010000510.1:0-1786 GCA_040415395.1 Candidatus Thiothrix namsaraevi | reverse complement strand
CTGTCTGCGACCCACACCAACAACCCGCGTGGCTTCGTGGTTAAAAAGGTGATGGAAGATTCCTACAACTACATGAAAAACGGTACGTTGTTGCGGGCAGTCATCAACAAGCTCAACGAGTTGGAGCTGGAAAGTCTGGATGATCGTCATGCGTTTGGCGATTTCTACGAAACCCTGCTCAAAGACCTGCAAAGCGCGGGCAATGCGGGCGAGTTTTATACCCCGCGTTCCGTGACCGAATTCATGGTGCACATGACTGACCCGAAACTGGGCGAACGGGTGATTGACCCCGCGTGTGGCACGGGCGGCTTTTTGACTTGCACCATTGATTATGTGAATCGCCACTACGTTAAGGGTGATGAAAACGCCCATAACACCTTGCAACGCCAGATTTTCGGGGTGGAAAAGAAGCCGCTGCCGCATTTGCTGTGTACCACCAATATGTTTTTGCACGGCATCGAAGTTCCCGACCAGATTGTGCATGACAATACGCTGGCACGTTCCCGCGATAGCTGGAAACCGACGGAACGCTTTGATGTGGTGCTGACCAATCCGCCGTTTGGGGGCATGGAAGAGGATGGTATTGAGTCCAACTTCCACAGCGATATGCAGACCAGCGAAACCGCTGACCTGTTCCTGCAATTGATTGTGCATATCCTCAAGGACAAAGGGCGGGCGGCACTGGTATTGCCGGATGGCACGTTGTTTGGCGAGGGTGTGAAAGCCAAGATCAAGGAAATGCTGCTGCGTGATTGCAACCTGCATACCGTGGTGCGTTTGCCGAATTCGGTGTTTGCGCCGTACACCAGTATCAAAACCAATTTGCTGTTTTTGGAGAAGGGCGAGCCGACCCGCGATATTTGGTACTACGAAATGCAGTTGCCGCCGGGGGTGAAGGCGTATAACAAAACCCGTCCGCTGCGGGTGGAAGAGTTTGCGGCATGTGCCGCGTGGTGGGGTGGTGCGCAACGTGAAGGGCGCGTGGAAAGTGCGCAGGCGTGGAAAGTACCCTTCGGCACGCTGAAAGCCGACAAGCAGGCGGAAGCCAAGCCGTATAACGATGCAGCCAAGGCGCAACGTTTGCTGGTTAGTAATCTTGCGCACGCCATCAAGGAACTGAAAGCGCAGTTGAAAGACGCGGATGCTGAGGGCAAGGCGGCGTTGAATGTGCAAATTGAGCAGTATCAGCTTGAGCGTGAGCAGGCGTTGGAGGCGGAAAAGCAGGCACGAGCCAAGGCGGATGGGATTTACTGGCCGATTTACAACCTCGATAGCCCGAATCCGCACGTTAAGGCATCGACCTTGGGCGACCCTGATGCGTTGTTGGCGCGGCACGGGGTGTTGCAGACCGAGATTGAGGCAACGTTGGGGCAGTTGCAGGCAGTGTTGGCAGCGGCGTTGAGTGGTAAGGAGGCAGAGGAATGAGTGTGAAGAGAAATCCTCCCCCAACCCCTCCTTTTGCAAAGGAGGGGAGTAAGATTTTGTATCTGGTTGACGAGATGCTGCCCGTGTCCTACGCAAGCACCAGACCGAGGCTGAAACTGTGCTGTGGTCAAGATTGCGCCGTAAGCAACTCTTGTCATTGAACACGATGGCAAACAAGCCGCCTTAATACTGGAAAAACGGAGCAAACATGCCTGACCTCTTCATCAGCTACGCCCACGTTGACAAACACTGGGTAGACGTTTTCGTTCCCCTGCTCGAACAGCGCGTCAACCAATACGCAGGCCGCGTCAAACCCGACCGCATCTGGAAAGACAACCGCTTTGCCAGCAATGTGGGCATC
>JBEUIR010000509.1:0-1797 GCA_040415395.1 Candidatus Thiothrix namsaraevi | reverse complement strand
CTACACCTCCGAATTCAACCCCGCCCTGCCCGCGTGGATGCGCAGCATGGCAGACACCCTCACCGCAGGCGCATTGCTGCTAATCGACTACGGTTACGAACACGCCGATTATTACCGCCCGGAACGCACCGCAGGCACCTTGCTGTGCCATTACCAACACCGCGTACACGCCAACCCGCTGATTTACCCCGGTTTGCAAGACATCACCGCGAGCGTTGATTTCACCGCAGTGGCAAATGCGGGGCTGGATGCCGGTTTGGAATTGGCAGGCTACACCACCCAAGCGATGTTCCTCGCCAACAGCGGTTTGGAAGCTGTATTCATGCAAGCGCTGGAAGCCAACCCCGCTAAGCAATACCACCTCGCCCAACAAGTACGCACCTTAAGCCTGCCAGCCGAAATGGGGGAACGTTTCAAAGCAATCGCATTCAGCAAGGGATTTACCCCAACGCTGGATGGCTTTAGACTTGCCAACCGTCAACACTACTTATAAAACCATTAGGAATACCTGTTCATGGATATTTTTCATGCCATTATTTTAGGCATTGTCGAAGGCATTACCGAGTTTCTACCCGTTTCCTCCACCGGACACATGATTGTGGTATCGGACTGGCTAGGCATGGATCGTAACGCCCAACACACTGCCTTTGAAATCATTATTCAATTTGCCGCCATTTTTGCGGTCATCGCCAACTACACTGAAAAATTTCACCCGCGCCATTTTGCTTTGTGGATGAAAGTGTTAATCGCGTTTCTGCCGATTGCCATCATTGGCTTTTTATTCAGTGACTTAATCGAAAGCCTGTTTAACGTTCAGATCGTGGCGTGGATGTTTATTATCGGCGGGATTATTTTCCTGATCGTTGAACATTTTTACCGCGAAGATGCGCATCGCGTCAAACAGATGGAAGACATCAGTTATACCCAAGCAGCATGGGTAGGCTTTGCACAAATATTCGCGGTGATACCGGGTACAAGCCGTGCTGGGGCAACCATTATTGGCGGCATGTTGGCGGGTTTGGATCGTAAATCCAGCACCGAATTTTCCTTTCTGCTGGCGTTGCCGGTATTAGGGGCGAGTTCCGGCTACTCCCTGTTAAAACACTACGATGAATTCGCCACCACCAGCTTTATGCCGCTCATTGTCGGGTTTGTCGTCGCCTTTTTGGTCGCGTACCTCACCATGAAAGTGTTTATCGGCTTTTTAGAACGCTTTACCTTCCGCACCTTTGGCGTTTACCGCATTCTGTTTGGGCTATTACTGCTGTGGTGGATAGCGTAATACCACTTCATGTTAAGCAGCTTGCGGCGAGGGTTTGGAAATCAAGCCTTCCAGCCCGCGCCGCAAACGCTTACCCACCGGAATTTCCAAATAACGGTGAGTGAAATGCGAATACACCAGCACTGTCACCAACGTTAAGCCCAAAATCATCGGCTTATCCCAACCGTATTGCAAAGCGAAGTGCCGAAAAATCATGAGGACGACCAAATGATTCAGGTAAACCGAATAGGAAATATCACCCAAATACGCCAGTTTACGCAAACCACGCGACAACCACCCTTGTTCAAACGCGAAAATTGCCACCATCAACAACGCCACATACGGCACAAAAACATCCATCCCCGCTGAACCCCCGGTGCGACTCCAAAGCATACCCACGACTGCCAATACACAAGCAGCTTCCAACCAAGCCGCGTACCGCGCCACCCGCCAATCATCCCGGTAAAACAGGTACACCCGATAAGCTAAAATACCCAATAAAAACGATGCCATCCCCCGTAACAAGCCCGCATTGA
>JBEUIR010000508.1:0-1807 GCA_040415395.1 Candidatus Thiothrix namsaraevi | reverse complement strand
TCGGTAAAAGCCTACTGCTTTCTGCAATGGAATATTACTACGACACCCAACACGCGGCTGAATTCGACACCCTATTCGGCAACTTGTACCTCGGCAAGTACCCAACCCCCCTTAAAAATAGCTACCAAGTGCTGTTCATGGAATTCAGCGGTATTGGCACTGAATGTGGTCACGCGCAGGTTTATCAAGACTTTGACCGTGAAGTGGCGAATGCCCTGAAACGTTTTTTGCAGCGTTATACTTACCCTGCCGAAACACTAGCCGTCATTGAGGCAGAACCCTCTCCCCACAGCAAGATGAAAGCCTTTTGGCGCTTGGTGGAAGGGCAAAAACTCCTGCTGCTGATCGACGAATACGACCATTTCGCCAACGCCATCCTCGCCGCAGACATGCAACTGTTCCAACGTGTGGTTGGCAAAGGTGGTTTCGTGCGCAGCTTCTACGAAACCCTCAAAACCGCTACCCAGCGCGGTACAGTAGACCGTTTGTTCGTCACAGGCGTAACGCCCATTATGCTCGATAGCATGACCAGCGGTTTCAATATCGGCGAAAACCTATCATTTCACGAAGACTTCAATGAAGCCGTCGGTTTCACTAAAACAGAAGTGGCGGGTTTGTTGCAACCGTTGGTGGAAATCTGCAACCTTGATCCAGCCGTCTTATTGGCGGACATCACCCGCTGGTACAACGGCTACCGTTTCGCGCCAGCGGCTGACACCGTGTACAACGCCAATATGGTGCTGTATTTCATCAAGAATTTCCGCCGCAAGGACTGTTCCTATCCCAAGCCCATGCTGGATGAAAACATTGCCTCCGATTACGGTAAAATTCTCGGTATGTTCAGCATCGGCAATCGCGACGAAAACTTTGCCGTGCTGGATGAGCTGATCAGCACCGGGGAAGTAATCGCCCAACAGCGCCGCAAATTTGACTTTGAAAAGGGCTTTGACCGCGACGACTTTATCAGCTTGTTGGCCTACATGGGCTTTGTGTCTTTGGTACGCACTAGTTTGTCGGGGGAAGTGTTCGGCATTCCCAACTACGTGGTGCGCGAACTCTACTTCCAGTATTTCAAAGTGGAGCTGGAACGCCGCAACCAAATGACGATTTCCAACCGGGCGATTGCGCTGGCAGTGGAAGTGCTGGCGTTACAAGACGACATCCAACCGTTGATCACCGAAATGGAACGGGCATTACAATTGCTCTCCAACCGCGATGCAATGGGGATGGATGAAAAACACGTTAAAGTGCTGTTACTCACTTTGCTGTACCAAACCTCGGTGTATTTCATCCAAAGCGAGCGGGAAATGAACCGTAAATACCCCGACATCATGCTGCTGGAACGTAGCCCGATTGTGGTGGATCACCAGCATTTGATCGAATTGAAATACAGCAAGCAATCCGATGGTGAGGCGGGGTGGGAAGCCAAGCGCCAAGCGGGCATCACGCAAGTGCAAGGTTATTTGCAGTTGCCTAATATTGCGGCTTTGCCCAAGCTCAGCGCGTGGCTGTTGATCAGCGATGGCGTGCGCGTAGAGGTGGTGAAATTACAGTGATATAGGTATGATTTCCATTAATTCAAACCATAAATATGCAACCTCACGAGCACCCGATGAAAATCCCCTACGGCCTAAGCAATTTCAAAAAAGTCATTACCGAAGGCTACACCTACGTAGATAAAACCGAATACATCGCCAAGCTGGAAGATAGCGGTAGCCACATTACCTTGTTACGCCCACGCCGCTTCGGTAAAAGCCTGCTGCTTTCCGCGATGGAATATTACTACGACACCCAACACGCAACAGAA
>JBEUIR010000507.1:0-1814 GCA_040415395.1 Candidatus Thiothrix namsaraevi | reverse complement strand
TTGATGCGGACTTTGAGCGTTTTCAGGGTGGCGATGACGGGTTTCATGAGGTAGATTGTAGCGGCATTACGGCAAAAAAACCACGGTATGGATGACTCTGCATCAGAGGTAGCCGAAGACGCTTATATCCCCGTCCTGAAGGACGAGGTTTTACGCGATTACTGATAAACGATTTGGGTATTATTGGTTTAAGACTAGTTTAGTTGATTGGTACCGATAAAGGAAAATAAGGAAGCATGACAGCATGACTGTGACCACAACCACTCGCGAGCGTTGGGCTTGGGCGTTTTATGATTGGGCGAACTCGGCTTTTATCACCACGGTGATGGTGGCGTTTTTCCCGATTTTCTTTCGGGAGTATTGGGCAAATGACTTGCCCTCGGAAGATATTACCTTGCACTTGGGGACGGCGAATGCGCTGGCGAGTTTGTCGATTATGTTACTCGCCCCGTTTTTGGGGACAGTAGCGGATCAGGGTGGAATTAAAAAGCCGATGATGGCGGGCTTTGTGACCTTGGGGGTATGTGCGACCTTGGGTTTGACTATGGTGGGGGAAAGCCAGTGGCAGTGGGCAATGTTTGCGTTTGTGCTGGCCGTGGTGGGCTTTTTGGGGGCGAATATTTTCTACGATGCGCTGCTGGTGGATGTGGCAGAGGAAAAAGATTTTAACCGCGTATCGGCACTGGGTTATGGCTTGGGGTATTTGGGTGGCGGTTTGCTGTTCGCCTTGTGTGTATTGCTGACCTTGAAGCCGGAGTGGTTTGGGTTGGCGAATGACATTGCGGCGGTGCGTTGGGCGTTTGGGGTGACGGCGGTGTGGTGGGCGCTGTTTTCGATTCCGTTGTGGTGGTGGGTGCGGGAACGTGTACCTGTGCAGGCGGTCCGCCCGCCGGTATTTACCTTGCTGCGGCAGTCGGTCGCGCAATTGCGGGATACGTTTCGGCATATCCGGCAGTTGCGGGTGGTGTGGCTGTTTTTGTTGGCGTATTGGTTTTACATCGACGGGGTGGATACGGTAATCCTCATGTCGGTGGATTACGGTAAGGCGCTGGGGTTTGCGAGTGACAGTTTGATTACGGCCTTGTTGATTACCCAATTTATTGCGTTTCCAGCGGCGTTGGCGTTTGGGTGGATTGGGAATCGGATCGGGGCGAAGCGCGGTATTTTGGTGGGGCTGGCAGGGTATGTGGTAATTACGGTAATGGCTTCGCAGATGACGGAGGCGCGGGAATTTTATTTGCTGGCAGGTGCGGTAGGGTTGGTGCAGGGCGGGGTACAGGCGTTGAGCCGTTCCCTATACGCGAGTTTAATTCCGCAGGATCAGGCAGCGGAATTTTTTGGTTTTTACAATATGTTGGGTAAGTTTGCGGCGATTTTGGGACCGTTGCTGGTGGCTTGGGTTGGGGTATTGACGAATTCACCCCGCTTAGGTTTGCTGGCAGTGTTGCTGCTGTTTGGGATTGGCGCTTGGCTATTGTGGAAAGTGCCGCGTCGGTAGCAGCACTTTCGCACTCAAGCGATAGAAATCAAGCCGCGCATTGCTCGCGCTTGATTTGCTTTACGGCATGAAGCGGGGCTTGTGCGGGGTGTGGTCTGCCGACGCAGTGACCGCTTTCGTCGTAATGGTAGATGAGTGAACCCTTTTGGATGCTGACGGTATTGGCGGTGAAGCTCTTGAGACCGTCTTCAGGCCAGCGTCCGGGGGGTAAAATTATCATTTTTTATTGCCTTATCTGCTCTGCTTGTTGGTACAACGCCTGCCACTCCCCAAACGTAATGGAGTCCCCATCGTGAATACTGGTCGGGCGCTGGAT
>JBEUIR010000506.1:0-1815 GCA_040415395.1 Candidatus Thiothrix namsaraevi | reverse complement strand
ATGTCTACCTCCATCCCTGAGGGTTTTTTCACAAAAAAATGGCAATGCCGATGAATGTAATCATTATTGACGGGTTAGTTCCACGCGGCGATTGCGAGCGCGACCTTCGAGGGTATCATTGGTGTCACGTGGGCTAGCTTCGCCATAACCTTGGGTACTTAAACGGTTATCCGCAATTTTGAAACGTTCCACCAGAGCGGCTTTCACCGCTACGGCACGGCGGTTGGAAAGCTCAAGGTTAAAACTGTCGCTGGCGATGCTGTCGGTATGCCCACCGATAGCGAGTTTCCAATCGGGGTGTTTGTCGAGCAAAGTGGCGATGGTGCTTAGGGTTTCGTCTGACTCTGGGCGCAGCGTGGCACTGTTGAAGCTGAAGAAAATGTCGTAAATATCGACTTTCTCACCTGCTTGCAGAGCTTTTTCCAGTGCTACGGCTTTATTGCTATCTCCCGCGCCGTTGCCACCCGCACCTTGAGCAAGGCTACCTGCCCCGTCACCCATTGCCCCCGTACCTGTATCGCCATCACCCTGACCAGCACCTGAACCTGCACCACCGCCAGCGTTCGCGCCGCCGCTACCGGTGGGGAAAGGTTTGGCATCGGTATCAAATTCACCGGATATTTCCAGCGGCTTACCCGTATTGGTCGCTATTGGCAAGTCATCGCTGCTGTGGCAGTCAAACGTAATTTGAGTTACCTGTAAGCGATCCCGTTCTGACGGTGCAGGGGCTGCCGCTGCGGCTTCCTCCAGTATCTTGGTCATCACCGGGTCATTGGCAAACTTGGCTCTCAAGGCTTCATCTGCACCAAACCCTAGGCGGAACTTCAATATCAATGGATTATCGGGGTCGTCCAGCACAAAAAACTCGGCTTTTTCCTCACCAAACAAGCCGTTGATGTGTAATGCAGGCAATTCCGCCGGTTTGCCATTCAGCAATACCGGAAAGGGGACGGGGGTTTTATCGGGCAATTCCAACGCATACACCGAGGGCGCAAACCACCAGCGATAGGGCGACTCAGGGTCAAGCACGTTTTCCGGGGTTGTGCTGTAGTTGAGTGTGGTAACAATAGAAACGTCTGCTTTGCCCGTGGTTTTCAGGCGGGTGTAGTTGTCGTGGGTCAGGCTGATAGCAACGCTGTTCGGCACAGTTTCCGGCAGAAGCGGGCTGAAAATTGCCAGATAGTAAGATGCTTTTTGTTGGTCTGCGTGCAAGATACGGCGGGTGACGTTGGTGGCAACCAGTTCCGGGGGCTTGTCGCTGAAGGGGTCATCGACTTCATGTTCACTGGAATAATGCAGGGTAACGCCGCTGTCATCAACACGGGTAATGCGTTTGATGGATTCATAGTCGCCGCTGCGTTGGTTAATCGCAGTGACGATGTTTAAACCGGGGCATAGCGGAATGGTGGGTGTGGTGGCTGCAACACTGGCACTGCTGACGATGAGCAAAACCGGGAGCATCGGGAGCACAGTTCGCACATTCATGCATCAGTTCCCCATTGTACCCATCATGCCGGGAAGACCGATACCGAGACAGAAGGTATTCTGCCTTTTGGCACGGTATACACAGGCATCACCACCCCCCACTTCACTGTTATAGCCAGCACTGAAAACACCATCGCCAGCGGGGTCGCGGGTAGTCAGATTACCGCCGTCAGATTTATCACTTTTACCCATCGACACAATCGGCGCACCCGTGTCGTTATACACAGCAACCAAGCGGGGTTCTGCCATCATGGCAACGACATCCTTGCCGTTTTTGGCGACACCCACTGCACCGTTTTCCCCTTCTAGTGTTGTTCCCATGAAGGCAAC
>JBEUIR010000505.1:0-1815 GCA_040415395.1 Candidatus Thiothrix namsaraevi | reverse complement strand
TGATCCGCCGGGCGATACCCTGGAATCATCGTGCCATCCAATGTCAGCAACGCGGGTGTACCATTCACACCCAACTTTTGACCCAGCTCAAACTGCTCAGCGACTGGGTTAGCACATTCTTTATCGGGTAACACTTTGCCGTCATTTTTCACCTGATCCATCGCGGCTGGCTTATCATCCGCACACCAAATGTTTGCCATCTTTTTGTAAGCCGGTGAACCCACGCCTGCACGCGGATACGCCAAATAGCGCACGGTCACGCCTTTTTCATTCAGTGCTGGAACTTCTTTATGCAATTTCACACAGAATGGGCAGTCAACGTCAGTGAATGCATACAACACATGCTTTTCTTCGCCCTTGGCTTTGAACTCAATGCTTTTGCCCGCGTCGATGGTTTTGACAATTGCCACCCGATCAGCCGCACGCGATGCTTCGGTCAGGCTGGATTTGTTTTGTGCATCAATCAAATCGCCAACAAATACGTAACGCGCATCGCCACTCACGTAAATGATTTCGCCGCCAAATTTGGCTTCAAACATGCCCGCTACGGGAGTCGCCTTTAACGAGTCAGGGGCGCTGCCACCAAACATCGGTTTCATTTTATCGCCCAGATCCGCAGGCACAGCGTCAGCCATTGCCCCGGTTGTTGCGAGCGCAACACTGATCAGTGCGCCCAGAATCATTTTTTTGTACATGGTTTCTCTATTCCTGAATGAAAATTTTACCGTAAAAATGCTTATTCTTTAATCAGATAGTGGATAATACCTTATCATGGCTGACTGTAGCGTGTATACGCTTCCCCACATTACAGTCCCTTAACCACGCGGGTGATGCTGGCGATGCAAATCCTGCAACCGCGCCTGCGCGACGTGCGTGTAAATTTGCGTGGTGGAAAGGTCGCTATGCCCCAGCAACATTTGTACCACGCGCAAATCCGCCCCATGGTTCAACAAATGGGTCGCAAAGGCATGGCGCAAGGTATGCGGGGAAATACTACGCACAATATCCGCTGCAAACGCATAACGCTGGATCAGCACCCAAAACATCTGCCGTGTCATGCCGCTGCCGCGTGTGGTCACAAACACTTGCTCAGCAATAGCCTTGCCGTGCATCAATACCGGGCGAGCCTCGCTCAAATACGTTTGTATCCAATCGTGGGCTTCTTCCCCCATTGGCACGAGGCGCTCTTTATTGCCTTTTCCAGTAATGCGAATCACGCCATTGGGCAAGGAAATTTCATTCAAACGAATCCCCACCAATTCGGACACCCGCAAGCCGGTAGCATACAACAATTCCAACATGGCACGATCCCGCAAACCCAGTGGGTTGGCAATATCCGGCGCTTGCAATAAGGCATCCACCTCGGCTTCAGACAAGGTATGCGGTAAATGCCGACCTTGTTTAGGTGCTTCAATCTGCGCCGTTGGGTCATCTTTGCGCAAGTTTTCGCGTACCTGCCAGCGGTAAAAACGCCGCAAACTCGACAGTAAGCGTGCGGTGGTCGCCGCCTTCGCCCCTTCGCGCACCCGAATCGCCAAATATTCCAGCAAATCTCCCCGATCAGCCTGATCCAGCACCACGCCACGCTCGTCCAACCAATGGCACAACATCCGTAAGTCACGTTCGTAACTCGCCAAAGTATTACGGCTTACCCCGCGTTCCGACCAAAAGGCGTCCAAAAAACGGTCAATTAACGTCTGGTTCAGGCATTTTATTCGCATGATAGCGGGTAGGGATTTTTTTTCAGGTTTCATGGTCTTATTACGAGAGAGTGAAAAATGGGCAAACTCTACTAATATCCAAAGGGCTAAAATA
>JBEUIR010000504.1:0-1816 GCA_040415395.1 Candidatus Thiothrix namsaraevi | reverse complement strand
GTAAACTTACGCAGTATGGGCAGGCGTTTTTGGATGTGGTGTTAGCAAATTCGCCAAATTAACAAAATCCTCGACCGCCAACGTTTCCGCACGGCGCACTGGATCTATTCCCACGCTTTCAATCTGCTCTGCGGTCAGCAAGCCTTTCAGCGTATTGCGCAAGGTTTTGCGGCGTTGCGAGAACGCTTGCTGCACCAACTTGCCGAATTGCTCAGGATCATTGGCAACGTGCGGGGGCGTTGCCCACGGTTTCAAATACACCACCGCTGAATCAACCTTGGGCGGCGGGGTAAACGCGCCGGGGCCAATTTTCAGCAAATAATGCGGCTCGCAATAGTATTGCACCATTACCGAGAGCCGCCCGTAATCGGAACTGTCCGGCTCGGCAGTCAGACGATCCACCACTTCCTTTTGCAGCATGAACAGCATGTCGCGGATGTGCGCCCGATGTTCCAGAAAGTGGAAAATCAGCGGCGTGGAAATGTTGTACGGCAAATTACCGATAATCCGCAGCGTATCGCCGTCGCCGCGTAACGCCGGAATGTCCAGCTTGAGCGCGTCTTGGGCGTGAATGTGCAATTTACCTTCGGCTTGTGGCTGTTGTTGCCACCACGCAATCACGTCGCGGTCGATTTCGACCACATCGAGACGCGGCAGCAATTCCAGCAGCGGGAAAGTGAGTGCGCCGGGGCCGGGGCCGATTTCGACGACGTGATCCGTGGGTTGCAGGTTAACAGCGCGGAGCATGTTGTCGATGACGTTGCGATCATGCAGGAAATGCTGCCCGAAACGTTTTTTGGCGTGTTGTTGGTACTGAGACATGTAAATCCGATGAGGTAAAGTTCCCTCCCCCCTTGCGGGAGAGGGTTAGGGTGGGGTGGGGGGTTACGGTAGAATTTTCAGCTCAACCCGGCGGTTTTGCGCTTTGCCGTCTGGCGTGGCGTTATCTGCAATTGGCGTGCTGGGGCCGTAACCTTTGGCACTGAGCAAGTCGGCTTTAGCACCTTTTTCCACCAGATATTTCATTACAGCTTCGGCACGAGACTGGGAGAGTTTTTCGTTGGCTGCTTTGTCACCGCTGCTGTCGGTGTGACCGCCTACCTCGATTTTCAGATCGGGGTATTTTTTCAGGGTATTGGCGGCTTCGTCCAGAATCGGGGATGAGGCGGCGGTCAGAATGGCGGAACCGGTTTCAAAGTTGACGCCTTTCAGGTTGATGTTTTCGGTTTTGGAGCAACCGACCTGATTGACTTCCGTATTGGCGGCAGTATCGGGGCAGAGGTCGTCAGCGTCGGCAACACCATCTTTATCAGCGTCAGGAATCGCGTCACAACCTTTGTCGTCGACTTTCACGCCTTCTTTGGTGTCGAGGCACTGATCAGCATCGTCAGGAACGCCGTCTTTGTCGCCGTCCGGTGGAGGTAAGTCGCAGCCTTTGTCGTCGACTTTCACGCCTTCCTTGGTGTCGAGGCACTGATCAGCATCGTCAGGAACGCCGTCTTTGTCGCCGTCCGGTGGAGGTAAGTCACAGCCGAGTGCGTCAACTTTCACGCTTTCCTTGGTGGTTAGGCATTTGTCGGCATCGTCAGGAACGCCATCTTTGTCGGCATCCGGTGGAGGTAAGTCACAGCCGAGTGCGTCAACTTTCACGCTTTCCTTGGTGGTTGGGCATTTGTCGGCATCGTCAGGAACGCCGTCTTTGTCGGCATCCGGTGGTGGTAAGTCACAGCCGAGTGCGTCAACTTTCACGCTTTCCTTGGTGGTTGGGCATTTGTCGGCATCGTCAGGCACACCGTCTTTGTCGGCATCCGGTGGT
>JBEUIR010000503.1:0-1822 GCA_040415395.1 Candidatus Thiothrix namsaraevi | reverse complement strand
CACGGGTACTGGTCGGGTTTCACGCTGGTCGGTAGTGGCATCAAGCCTGCCAGTTATGTGCAACTGGGCGACATTTCTCGGTTTGTCAACAACACGTCGGGCATCGAATGGACGTTGCCTGTAAGCGCCAAGCCCCTTCCGTGCTATCCTAAACAACATACTTTAGCAGGAATGACCCCATGATTCGGTTTCCCTACGGCATCAGTAACTTCCCCGCCATCCGCACGGAGGGCTACTTATACCTTGACCGTACTCAACACATTCCTCTGCTGGAAGAAGCGGGTAAGCAACTCATATTCCTGCGCCCGCGCCGCTTCGGTAAATCCCTGCTGCTTTCCACACTCGTCAATTATTACGATGTTAAAACGACGAATCAGTTTGAAACCTTGTTTGGCGGACTGGAAGTGGGGCGTAACCCAACCCCAGAGCGTAACCGTTACCTGATCCTGCGTTGGGATTTTTCCAAGGTATCGGCGCAAGGCAGTATTGATGATATTAAAAACAGCTTATTCAACCACTTGAATATCGCCATAGAAGGCTTTATCCAAACCTATCAGGACAAGCTACATTTTCCGGTTAAGATACAAGATGACGATGCTTTAGCGTCATTCCAATCCCTATGCAATATCGTCAGTGGCAGCGGGCAACAAATTTACCTGTTGATCGACGAATACGACAACTTCGCCAACGAAGTGCTGGTGCGTGACCCGCACAACAGCCGCCGTTATCAGGATTTGCTCGAAGGTGAAGGCATTCTCAAGTCCTTATTCAAAATCGTTAAGGGCAGCGTTGCCGAAGGCGGTATCGGGCGCGTGTTTATCACGGGTGTCTCACCGCTGGTGCTGGCGGATATGACCAGCGGTTATAACGTCGCCACCGACATTTCCCACGATGAAGATTACAGCAGCTTATGTGGCATTACGCCCACAGAATTACAAGAATTAGTCACAACCCTGATCCGCCAATGTGAGCAACCGGATGATCAAGCCATTGAAGTAATGGCTACCCTGCGCGAGTTTTACAATGGCTACCGCTTTTGCAGCAATCTCAATCACCCTAGCGTCTATAACCCTATCCTGTGCTTCCACTTCCTGCGCCATTACCAACGTCACTGCACCGCACCGCGCCAAATGCTCGACGGCAATTTGATGATGGACGCGGCGCGTATCCGTTACCTCGCCAGCCAACCCAGTGGCACGGGTGTGGTGGAACGTATCCTTGATGAAGAAAGCACCATCACCCTTGATGTACTGGAAAATCGTTTCGGCGTGGAAAAACTCACTGATTTACAGCAGGATGAAAGCTACTTGTTATCCCTGCTGTATTACTTCGGCGTACTGACCATCGTTGATACGGATATTTTGGGCAAACTGACACTGGGCATTCCCAACCTAGTGACCCGCGCTTTGTATGTGGACGAATTACGCCAGCGCATCCTCCCCGCCCCCAAAGATCGCATTGCCGTTGCCAATATGGCAGAGAAATTCTACCAATCCGCCGACCTGCAACCTTTGGCAGATTATCTGGAACAAAAATACTTCGCGGCCTTCAACAACCGTGATTATGCGTGGAGTAACGAACTCACTATCAAAACCGCGTTCCTGACCCTGCTATTTAACGATATTTATTACGTGGTCGATTCGGAAACAGCACTACAACGCCGTTATGCCGATCTGGTGCTTGTCATTCGCCCCAGTATGCGCCAGTACCCCACCCTGAAAGACATTGTGTTGGAATTCAAATACCTATCACTGAGCGACCTAAAAATGAGCGGCGAACAGGTGCGCGAACAATCCCGCGAAAGTCTGGCGCAACTGCCTGC
>JBEUIR010000502.1:0-1825 GCA_040415395.1 Candidatus Thiothrix namsaraevi | reverse complement strand
CCCATTTCCACCGGATTCAGTGGCGGACCACCCGCCTGCCCGGCTAAATCGTTCTCGCGCCCATCCAGAAATTGCCCACCGATATAGTTACCCGCTTTATTCTGGTGAAAATCTGGGCTGAATTTGGCGTAAGTTGCCGTTGGTGCATTGCGATCCCCCAAGGATTTGCCGTCATCGCCCAAGGAAACCGCTTTACCCACCGCTGTACTGCGATTATCCACGAAACCGTGTGCTGGATTGTGGCAAGTGGCGCAAGATTGCGTGCGGTTTTTCGACAGATTCACGTCAGAAAACAGCTTTTCGCCCAAGGTGGCTTTGGTATTGAGGGGAGGATTAGCTGCAATGGCAGTTGATGCCAAGCACAATAAGCAGAAAAAAAGAAGGCGCATGATGTGGCTTTCAGTGATAGTAAAGCCTGCAATATAAATGAGAATGCTTTACATCACAATATGGAAAATCTCTGTTTGGGTAATGCGCCGCATCCGAAGACCGCGTGTGCCTCAACAGAAGACCGGAGGAAACTTACATCTGTGACTGTAAATAGTTCTGCAAGCCGATTTTGTCAATCAAACCCAGTTGCTTTTCCAGATAATAGGCGTGATCTTGCTCGGTGTCATCCAGTTGGCTACGCAGCATTTCGCGAGTGACGTAATCTTGCTCTTCTTCGCAGATTTTCATCGCCGCCTTCAGCGCACCCACCACGTGGTATTCCAGCGCAAGGTCATTCTTAAACATGCTGGGGACATCAGAACCCACATTCAGATTATCCTGATTGTTCAAATCCGGCACACCTTCGAGGAAGAGGATACGGCGAATAATGGCGTCGGCGTGGGCACTTTCTTCCTGACGTTCATGCTCGTAATGCGCAAACAATTTGGTTAAACCCCAATCATCACACATGCGCGAATGGATGAAATATTGGTCGCGTGCTGCCAGCTCACCCGCCAACAGGGTTTTCAGCACGTCAATAACGCGGTCATTGCCTTTCATAATGTCATCTCCTTATGCGTTCATCATGGATTGTAAATAATTGGGCAAACCGGCATTTTGGATTGCCCATTGCTGGGATTCCAACCAGTCGATTTGCTCTTCTTCCTCTTCAAGGATTTCTTGCAGCAGGTCACGGCTCACGTAATCCTGCGCTTGTTCACACGCCGCAATCACGCTACGCAATTCAGCCACCACTTCTCCGGCAAGGCGTAAATCGTTAGCGATGATTTCCGGCACGTCTTCACCGAGATACAGCTTGCCAAGGTCTTGCAGATTGGGCAGCGCTTCCAGAAACAGAATGCGTTCGATCAGCTCGTCCGCCTGTTTCATGGCGTTAATGGAACGTTTGTATTCGTGCTTGTTGAAACCTTCCAAGCCCCAGTTTTTACACATGCGGGCGTGCAGGAAGTATTGGTTGATCGCGGTCAACTGGCTGCGTAGCACCAGATTCAGCGCACGGTTAATGTCGGGGTTTCCTTTCATCGGATCTCCTTGTCATATTGTTGATATTGAGGGGCGAGTGGTCATGCTAACGTGCCACTTTATCGCGGTCAAATAGCCACCCTATCCCGTTCCCGCAAAGCAATTATGCTATTCTGTAGGCATCCAAAACTCCAAGATTTAGGATTTAAACGAACTCATGCTCTTCACCACTTCCCCCGACGCTTTCAAAACCCGCTTTACCGACGGTTTACAAAACATGCTCACGCCTGACGGCTTGGGCGCGTTTATCTTGGTACTCGCCAACAGTATGCAAGACGCAACATTGCACCAACAACTCGCCACGCCCTTGCGCGAAACCTTTGCACAACTGCAACAACGCCAGCCTGACGGC
>JBEUIR010000501.1:0-1827 GCA_040415395.1 Candidatus Thiothrix namsaraevi | reverse complement strand
ATTGCCGCCGAAGTCCGCACCGAAGTCAAACAAGGTGTGGATGCCCGCTCACAACAAGGCAAACGCCGCCCCGGTCTTGCCGTCATCCTGATCGGTTCCGACCCTGCCTCACAAGTTTACGTCAGCCACAAACGCAAAGCCTGTGAAGAAGTTGGCATTATGTCGCGCTCGTATGACTTGCCCCCGCAAACCACCCAGCACGAATTGGTCGAGTTAATTAACGAGCTTAACCACGACCCCTTGATTGACGGTATTCTGGTACAACTGCCACTGCCCGCGCATCTGGATGCTTCGCTAATCATTGAGCAAATCAACCCCAGCAAAGACGTGGATGGTTTTCACCCTACCAACGTCGGCAGATTGACGTTACGCATTCCCAGCCTGCGCCCTTGCACCCCTTACGGCGTGATGCGCTTACTGGATAGCACCGGTGAAGTTTACAAAGGTCGCCATGCGGTCATCGTTGGTGCATCCAATATCGTCGGTCGTCCAATGGCACTGGAATTGTTGCTGGCGGGTGCAACTGTCACTGTCACGCACCGCTTTAGCGGCAGCATGACCCCCGAATTGGTACGCCAAGCTGATATTGTCATTGCCGCAGCGGGCAAGCCGGGGCTAGTCAAAGGCGACTGGATTAAACCGGGCGCAACCGTGATTGATGTGGGCATCAACCGGCTGGAAAACGGCAAGCTAGCAGGCGATGTGGAATTTGACAGCGTGGCTGAACGTGCGGCGTGGATTACCCCAGTACCGGGTGGCGTGGGGCCAATGACGGTCGCCATGCTGATGAAAAATACGTTAGAAGCGAGTGCAAAACATCCATTCTAAAATTGAGGTAGGGGCGAAAAATATTTCGCCCCTACCCGCATTTACTTAGGCGCCTGTTCCAACAACTTTTTGACCGTTTCGGCATCCAATGCACCGGATTCTTGCAAGCGGCGAATCACGGGAGCGGGTAGACAAACCACTTCAGATGCTTTGAAATCTACTCCGCCGGAAACACCACCACATTTTTGGCGTTTCGCATCACCGTATTGCGTTTTTGCTTCGTCGAAAGACATTTTAGACGCATCTATCCAGCCATTCTGACCCGCCCAACGCACCCGTTCCATCGCGAATGCACCAGCTTCTGCCCGCTGCCCCAGCTTAACGATATTGGTACCGTTGTGAGGAATCTCCACTGCAACCGCATCCTCACCGTGATCCACGTACATCATCAGGCTTTCACCTGCTGACAAATCCTGCACCGCGTAAACCGGAATGGATTTGAACAAACCACCTTTTGCCGCCTCTGGGTAGCCACAACATTCCTTGTCGGCTACCGCAGGATCAACCAAACACTGGCGGCGAGCGTTTGCGGCTTCAGTCGCCTTGGGATCTTCTTCCAAGGCATCGGATAATACCCAACCGGTTTGACCATCCCAGCTCACCTTTTCCCACACTGTGTCACCGACGGTCATTTGCGCATTACGCCGCGCAATCCAGGTGGCATTGTGGGGAAGGTTTACAATGACCTCTTTACCCGGTTCTTTATACATTTTCAAAACATTACCCGCATCCAAGCCATGAACACGGTAAACTAAGGAATTATCAGCAGGCATCGGCAACGCTGCCATACCCAATAGCGGCACGGCTAACAGCATAAAACCACCCAGCAACGGCCAGGACATTTTTTTGAAGACACTTTTTTTGTTCATAATCAATCTCCGACGCAGTCCCGACTGACAACGGGCGCATCATCTCGCAAGTTAAATAGCACAGCAGATGTTGGGGATAAAACAAACTGCCAGCTCGATCAAAAAAAGTGTCTTAAGTCGGAGGCCAAGC
>JBEUIR010000500.1:0-1841 GCA_040415395.1 Candidatus Thiothrix namsaraevi | reverse complement strand
TGCTCTCCGCCAAACTATCCAGACGAATGCTTTCCTGCGGAAACGCAAACAGCAAGCTATAACGGGATAGTGGGGATGTAGCGACACTTTCCAGCAGGAAAGGATAACGGGCGGGATTTTGTGAATGCAGGGCGAGTAAATCGTACTCGCCCTTGAAGGTTTGCGTATGCAATTAGATTTTCTTGAAAATCAAGGTTCCGTTCGTGCCACCAAAGCCAAACGAGTTGCTCATGGCAATCGTGACAGCGGTTTCGCGGGCAACGTTGGGCACGTAGTCCAAATCGCACTCAGGATCTTGGTTATCCATATTGATCGTCGGCGGCAGAATCTGATCACGGATGGCTAATACGCTAAATACCGCTTCAATACCACCCGCAGCACCCAATAAGTGCCCAGTCATCGACTTGGTGGAACTGACTGCCACTTTGTAAGCATGATCACCCAACGCACGTTTTACCGCCATTGTTTCCGCTTTATCACCAGCGGGGGTAGATGTGCCGTGTGCATTGACATAATCAACATCCGTCGTATTCAAGCCAGCATCTTTCATGGCATTCACCATGCAACGTGCTGCACCTTCACCGCCTTCGGATGGCGTGGTCATGTGGTAAGCATCGCTGCTCATCCCGTAACCGACCAGTTCGCAGTAAATCCGAGCGCCGCGTTTTTTCGCAAATTCGTACTCTTCCAGCACTAAAACACCAGCGCCATCACCGAGAACGAAACCGTCACGATCCTTATCCCACGGGCGACTTGCCGCTTCAGGGTCATCATTGCGAGTAGACAAGGCGCGAGCGGCGGCAAAACCACCGATGCCTAACGGGGTAGACCCCATTTCTGCGCCACCGGCAATCATGACATCGGCATCACCATAGGAAATCATACGTGCGGCATCACCGATACTGTGAGTAGCGGTAGCGCAAGCCGACACAATCGACATATTCGGGCCTTTCAAGCCAAACATGATGGAAAGATTACCCGCCACCATATTGATAATACTGGCTGGCACGAAGAAAGGGGAAATCTTCCGCGCCCCGCCATTGAGGAAAGTCGCGTAATTGCGCTCAATGGTATCCAAACCACCAATCCCTGACCCCATCAGTACACCAATGCGCTCTGCATTTTCTTCGGTGACTTCCAGACCGGCATCACGAATCGCCTCAACGCCCGCACCGATTCCGTAATGGATAAATTTATCCATTTTTTTCTGGTCTTTGGGCTTGATGTAATCATCGGCATTAAAACCTTTGACGTTACCAGCAATCTGTACACTGAAGGCACTGGCATCGAACAGGTCAGGACTAATACGGTTAATCCCGCTGCGGCCAGCTTTGATATTGTCCCAAGCTGTTTCCAACTGAGAACCGACAGGTGAAACAATACCCAGACCTGTTACTACTACACGTCGCTTAGACAAACTTATGCCCCTATCTAATCGTGACAAACGGACAAACCGCAACCCATCGCAATGGATCGCGGCTCATCAGCAGAACTTAACCTTTTTGTGGCTGAGCTTTGATGTAATCAATAGCTGCCTGCACAGTGGTAATCTTTTCTGCGTCTTCATCAGGGATTTCAGCACCGAATTCTTCTTCCAGTGCCATAACCAGTTCAACGGTGTCCAGAGAATCCGCGCCCAGATCGTCAATGAAAGAAGATGAATTTTTTACTTCAGCTTCATCAACGCCTAATTGTTCAACAACGATTTTCTTGACGCGTTCTTCTATATCGCTCATGGTCTTGTGTTCCTCGTAAATAAAAAGTATTGGTTGCGCCGGGGTTCATTGATACGGATATGACCCGCGAATTGTCCGATGAGCAGCGCAGTCATTTGCTGCAAA
>JBEUIR010000499.1:0-1842 GCA_040415395.1 Candidatus Thiothrix namsaraevi | reverse complement strand
ACTGTGGATGTCAGTGCATCATTGGAATAATTGTAACTGGTGGTTGCCAGATAAATGGCTTCGGTGGAGGCGTACAGCGTTTCGGTATCGCCCGCGAAACACTTGCCTTGCGGGATAGGTGCGGCGCTGTTCAGATCAATTGCCAGCAAGCTGACGATGCTGGTCTGGTAACTTTTCTTGTCGGTGTATTGCGTCATGAAGCAATCATTGCCGCTGAAAATTTCGGTTTTGCTGCCGCCATTGCGTTGGTAATCGGGCAGGAAATCCGCCAGTTTGGCATTGTTGATGAGGGTGCGGTTTGCCGCTGCTGCTGCTTCGGTGGTTGGGTATTGTTCCAAGCCGGGCAGGGTGGGGCTGTGGCGAGTGGCAATGTACAGCGTCGAACCGATGCGGCGGCTGCTGATGGCTTGCCCATCCACCGTGAGTTTGGCGGTTTGCACAGGGTTTGCGGGGTTGGCAACGTTCAGCAGGTACATTTGTGTTTGTTGGTTTTGCCAGTAGCTGGGGATGAACCAGCGACTCCAGATACCGTACATCTGCTGTTCTTCGGCAAGGGCGACGAGTGTTTTATTCGCAGTATCCAGATACAGACCGCTCAGGCGGGCGTTGCTGTCAGTACCCAGTGTTATTTTCGAGACAAAGGGGGCGCTGGCTTGATTCGCTCTGAAAATATTCAGGCTGGGCGTGTTTAATTCCGCAGCGTAAAGGTATTCACCATCGGTTTTCAGGCGGTCAGCTTCGTCGACATTGGTTTCTTGGGTATTGGTGCTGGAAACGTTTTTGGCAGTGTCGGCAACAGCAGAAGGTGTCATCACCGGCATAATGCACACGTCGCCTTTGCACGGGTATATTTCAGGGCGCACTGTGCCGTAAATTTCGAGCATTTGCTGTTTGATCAGCGTTTCGAGTTCGGTGTTGTTCGCGGCTTGTTTCAACGCAGGTTTATTGGCGTTGGTCGTTGGTGTTACGGGTGTCGAGGGATTGGTACTGACGGTAGTGCTGGAACCGCCGCCGCCACAGGCGCTGAGTAACAACGCGATGGAGATGCTAAAGCCCAATGAATGCAGATTTTTCATGATACCCTCCGGTATGATGCGATTTTTAGTGGTATGTGGAAGCCCATAAAATGAATTATAGCGCAATCAATTTAAACTGGCATGAGATTAATACCGTGTTTTTGGACATGGATGGCACACTATTGGATTTGCATTTCGATAACCATTTCTGGCTGGAACATTTGCCGGTGCGTTTGGCAGAACAGCGCGGCACAACACCAGAGGAAGTCCGCACTTACTTGCACGCCCGTTACACAGAAATGGAAGGTACGTTGGATTGGTATTGCCTTGATTATTGGCAGAATCATCTGGGAACGGATTTGGTGGCACTGAAACACGAAATCGCGGATCGGATTGCGATTCGGGCGCATGTGGAGCGTTTTCTCGAATCCTTGCGCGAGCGTGGCAAGCGGGTAGTGTTACTTACCAATGCGCACCAGAAAAGTGTTGGCTTGAAATTCGGCTATGTGGTGTTGGAGCACTATTTCGATCACATTATTACCTCGCACTCCTTGGGTTTGCCGAAAGAGCATCCCGATTTCTGGCAGAAATTGAGTGAGGTGGAGGTGTTTGACCCAGCGCATTCCTTGTTCATTGATGACAACCTGCACGTATTGCGGGCTGCAAAAGCACACGGTGTGAAGCATTTGTTGGCAATTCACCAGCCGGATTCGCAACAGCCGCCGAAAGACACGCAGGAATTCACGGCGGTGGAGTGTTACACGCAGTTGCTGGATTAGCTGATCTTTATGTTCAGCTCCTGCCTGAGTGCTTGCAGTAAGCCTAG
>JBEUIR010000498.1:0-1849 GCA_040415395.1 Candidatus Thiothrix namsaraevi | reverse complement strand
TGTTCATAGGCGGCTTTCCTTGGCGAGGGCTTGCTGCAAGTCTAGTAGCTCTTGGTCGCGGCGGTGATAGCCGGTTTCGTTGATGAGTTTGGTGGCGGCTTCGATATGCGCTTGAAGAGAAATCCCCCCTAGCCCCCCTTTTTCAAAGGGGGGAACAGCAGACCCCGCATCCTCTTGGCTTCCCCCTTTGCAAAAGGGGGATTGAGGGGGATTTTCTTCCTCCGCCACCAACAACCGCGCCATCTCCAAATGATAATCCGTCAAATGCAGCCGCATCCCGCTGCCGTCGGCGATGTCGAACACTTCCTGCAAGTCCTGCCGGGCGCGGGCGAAGTCGCGGGTGTGGCGGTGCAGCGCAGCGCGGGCGAGCAGACCACGAGGTAAATGTTGCAAGCTTCCGTATGCACGCAAACCAGCGACAGCCTGCTCCAGCCTGTGAAGACCCTCACCCCCAGCCCCTCTCCCGGAGGTAGAGGGGAGCAAGAGTTGTTGCAGATGGGCGCGTCCGAGGGTGAGATATTCCAATGATCTATCCAGCAACGAATCACCATCCTGTCGCCATTCCACCCATTGTTCGTACCGCTCCAGCACCTCCGCCGTGCTGCCCTGCGCCAGCAGCAGGTCGCAGTAGCGGAAACCTTGCAGCGAATACATGCGCGGGTACGAAGGCTGCCATTCCTGCTGGAGTTGCTCCGCTTCCCGGAACAGGGCAAGGGCGGCGGCGGTGTCCCCTGCCTGATGCAGGGCATCGGCGTGGGTGGTGCGGCTGACCATGCGCCAGAACATATCCTCGGACTGGTCGGCGTAGCGGCTGCTGCGTGCGCCGCTCTCCACCGCTTGCGCCACATCGCCGAGGGTGAGTTGCAGTTCGCTGAGGTTGCTGGCGTTAGCCGCTGTACCAAACCAATCTTCTTTCTTTACACAATAATCAACTGTTGCCTGCATCGGCTCCAGTGCTTCACGCAGCCGCCCCAAGGCGCGTAAGCTGAAGCCTGCCCAGTTCAGTACTCCGGCTTTCCACCTTTCCTGCAAACCCGTTGCGGGGATGTGCCACGGGGTCGTGAAGAAATGCGCTACGGTGGCGAGGTCATCGCTGAAAGCACCGAGTTTTTTGACGATGTAAGCATCACCTTCGCGACGAACACGAGGCCAATAAACCTCAGCCAACGCCTGCTGATGCAACCCCGCCGCACACCCATGCGCCACCGCACTGAACAGCGGCTGCATTTCTTCCAGCGTATCGGGAAACTCTTTCTCCGGTAGGGCTTTGTAGTATTCGTACAGCCGTTCATGCGCCTGCTGCCACGCTTGCGGCTGCTGGGTTTGCAGTTGCCCGCCGAAGTATTCGCGGATCAGCGGGTGGCAGTCAAGCAAGTCGGGGCGACCTTCATGCACCGATAACATCCGGTGTTTTTCGCGCAAATCACGGATGGCGACTTTCCACGCTTTTTCAGGGATGCCAGCGGTAAGATTGGGGACTTGCGCTTTCCACAACACCTGCAAAACGTCGGTTTCGATAGGATGATCGAACAGCCCCAGCAAATGCAGCAGTTGCAATTCAGGCGTACCTTCCAGCCAACGGCTATACGCCTGCATCACCTTGAAAGCATGGCGGCCTGTATCGTCATAATCGTCGATCAATTCACTCAAGGTGTCGCGCTTGCGTACATCGCCCTCCAGATAAGTGTGCAAAGCGTTGCCCAATAAATGCAGGGCAAGTGCATGGCAACCGTATTCATGGACAGCTTTTTTCAGCTCCGTGTCACTGCCGTGTACTTCCCAAGCCTTCAGCAGACTAACGCCATCGTCTGGCGCGAGATTTTGCAAATCGTGGGAAATGACGTGGGCG
>JBEUIR010000497.1:0-1853 GCA_040415395.1 Candidatus Thiothrix namsaraevi | reverse complement strand
TTGCGCGGTTAACCCTAATCCGAATGCGGAGCAATTGGCGGATATTGCGGTAACGTCTGCTGATACTGCGCGAATGTTTGGAATTGAGCCACGCACGGCATTGCTGTCGTATTCGTCCGGCGAATCTGGCAAGGGCGATGATGTGGAAATGGTACGCACGGCGGTGCAGATTGCTCATGCGCGTCGCCCTGATCTGAAATTGGATGGCCCGATGCAATACGACGCGGCAGTGGATGCTGAAGTGGGCAGTTCCAAAATGCCCAATAGTGACGTGGCAGGCAAAGCGACTGTGTTTATTTTTCCCGACCTGAATACTGGTAATAACACCTACAAAGCGGTGCAACGTTCCGCGAATGCGGTGGCGATTGGCCCGGTGTTGCAGGGTTTGAACAAGCCAGTGAACGACCTTAGCCGTGGTTGTACGGTGACGGATATTGTGAATACCGTGGTGATTACCGCGATTCAGGCGCAGCAGCAGGTGGCAGTATGAAAATATTGGTGCTGAATGCGGGGAGTTCGTCGCTTAAATACCAAGTGTTCGATATGGAAAATCAGCAGGTGCTGGTCGGCGGTTTACTGGATCGCATTGGTGAGGCGGGCGGTGAGCTTGCCTCGCATCAGGAAGCACTGGCGCGGATTGTGCAACATTTGCAATTCGCTGGCATTGCGCAGATTGATGCGATTGGGCATCGCGTGGTGCATGGCGGCGAATATTTCAAGCAACCGGCGCTGATTGACGCGGAAGTGATGGCGGCGATTCGGGCAATGATTCCCTTGGCTCCGCTGCATAATCCGGCGAATTTGGCGGGGATTGAGGTATCACAAGCGCTATTTCCGGGTGTGCCGCAAGTGGCAGTGTTTGATACGGCGTTTCATCAGACCATGCCTCCCGTGGCGTTTCGTTACGCAGTGCCTGCTGAGTTGTATACACAACATAAGGTGCGGCGTTACGGCTTTCATGGCACGTCCCACCATTACGTGGCGCAACAGGCAGCGGCGTATTTGCAACGTGAGTTAGCTGACCTCAACCTGATTACCTTGCATCTGGGGAATGGGTGCAGTGCGACGGCGATTGCTAAAGGCGAAAGCGTCGATACGTCAATGGGCATGACCCCGATGGAAGGCTTGGTGATGGGGACGCGCTGCGGCGATATTGACCCAGCGCTGCATTTTTACTTGCAACGCGAAACCGGTTTGTCGCCCGATGCTGTAGAAAGTCTGTTCAATAAGCAAAGCGGTTTGAAAGGTTTGTGTGGTGTCGGTGATATGCGCGAAGTGCAGGCGCGAGCGGATGCGGGCGATACCGATGCGCAACTGGCTGAGGCGATGTTTGCGTATCGGGTGAAAAAATACATTGGTGCATACAGTGCGGCGTTGGGGCAGGTCGATGCGGTGATCTTCACCGGTGGCATCGGTGAGCATTCGGCACGCATTCGGGCGCAAGTGTGTGCCAATTTACAGGCATTCGGTGTATACCCTGATCTTGCTAAAAATGCGACACACGCGACAGGCATTCTGGCATTCCAGCAGGAAACTGCTACCCTCAAACTTTTGGTGATCCCGACCAATGAGGAGCTTGAAATTGCCCGCAGTACCGCCCAACAGTTGTTTTTACGCCGGTCTTGATTTAGGCACTTCCGGTTGCCGTTTGATCGTTATTGATGGCAATCAGGTAGTGCGAGCGGAGGCACGGGTGGTTTATCCAGAAGAACCCTCACCCCCGTCCCCTCTCCCAGAGGTAGAGGGGGGAAAGACGGCGCTGTGGTGGGGGGCGGTGCAGCACGTCATGGCTGAAATTCCTGAAGCTATCCGTGCTAATCTGCAAGGGATTGTGGTGGATGGTACGTCTGGCA
>JBEUIR010000496.1:0-1855 GCA_040415395.1 Candidatus Thiothrix namsaraevi | reverse complement strand
CCGCAACGCGGCAGGTTTATTGCTGAATGGTAATTACGATAACAAAGTGGATGTTGTCGGCGCTCAACTAAACTGGTCGTTCTAAGCTGCTTCCCCCGCATACCTAACCCTTCACCCGCAAGGGGTGGAGGGTGTTATAAAAGGTAGGCTGCGCCTTATTGGGTGCGCTGGCTTTGGAAGAAACCATACGCCGCCAGCCCGCAATACACGCCGGTTTGCCCGTGAATTGCCCCACCGCTAATGCCACCATTGCCCAGTGCGGTTTGCCATTCTTGTGCAATGGGTGCAAACGCATTCAGGGGTGCAGTAGTCGGGGTGCTATCCAGATTCAGGGTAAAGGTGTTGGATCTGCCGCTCCAATAGCTTGCCATTCCCAGCGTATTCGTGAAATACACCACCGGGTCGTTTTCTGAGCCGCACAGCATGACGGGGGTGGTCGGTGTCCAGTCTCGTAAATCCGCCTCTTTCACCAGTGAGCGGATTTTATTGCTGGGGGTTTGACGGTTGGTTTGCAGATCGGTGAGGTACGCCGTGCGGAAGCTGTCTGCCAGCAAATGCGGTATACCAAAACCCGTTTGCTGGAAAGGCTGTAATGGCGGGGTCAGTTCTGGCGGAACACCACTGAAAATTGCGGTAGCAGGCAGTATACCCGCGATAACGGCGGCTTCATGCCCGCCAGTGCGCGGCAAGGCATCTTCTGCTTGTGCTGCAAAGGTGGCGGAATACACCTCAGTGGGTTGGGTGTAAATATCATGGGCTTTCTCTAAGGCGGTCAGGTACATCGGCGCAAACACAGTTGCCCCGCCATTGACGTAGCCCGCCATAATGGTATCGACGAAATCCAGCACGGTATACGGCCCGGAAATGGGCACGGATGCCCGTACTGTTGTGCCTTTGGCTTGCAAGGCTTTGTGGGTTGCCATCGCGACATAGCCGCCTTGCGACAGACCGGATACAAACAAATCTGCGGAGAGCTGCGCCCCGATGGTGGTGCTGTGTTCGCGCACATGCTCCAAGGCGTGGATCATTTCGGTGGTTTGCTGCTTTTCATCCAGATACGGGTGGTAATCCAGTTTAGAATCGGCATAACCGGCGTAATTGGGTGCAATGACGGTATAGCCGCGTGAGGCATAGAGTGCCAGCAGGATCATGGCTTCCGCTGAGGCTGGGTTGGTGGCTTCGGTGAGGAATTTCGAGAGGTCATAGCGGATGTCGCTGGTCGTGCCGTGGGCATACAACAGGGCAGGGCGTGCGCCGCTGCAATTCGCTGTTGTGCCTTGCGGTAGCATAATCACGCCGCTGGAGTTGGTGGCTTCACCCGCACCGCCAACGGTGTTGTATGCCATACGCATGATTTTGACATCACATTTGGCACTACCGGCAAGCGCATCGGCAACGCTAAACAAGGTATCCGCTGTCGGATCAGCGCTGCGTATGCTGGTGTACGTACTTGCACTGAGTGTGGCAACCTCAGTGGGTGGTGTTGATGCCGGTGTGATCGGGACAATGTTAACGGTTTTATTGTCATTGCAAGCGGTAAGGCTAGGCAGCATCGCGACTGCCAATGTTAGTGCGATGATTTTTCTTAACATAATTAAGTCTCCTCTCTCGTATGTGTCAATAGTATGACACGGAATGCACCACAATTCAGGAGCTGTCAAATGCCATTGTTGCGATTGGCACTATTTAGTGTTTTGGGGTGTCTAGTGGTGGGTGGTGTGATTTTCGGCGTATCCAGTTCACGGCTTGCAGCACGCCTTTGCGGGTAACAACCCATTTTTCCAGCTCAAACTTGCCGGGGAAAATCATAATACCCAAACCGATCATAATGGTGATTAAGCCTTGCCCCGGTAAT
>JBEUIR010000495.1:0-1856 GCA_040415395.1 Candidatus Thiothrix namsaraevi | reverse complement strand
GCGGATTTTGCCTTGCAGAAGTTGGATATTGGTCAATTGCATGTCGGTTCTCCGTCAGTCTTTCTTTTCCAGTTTGTAAAAGCCCAGCATCGCTTCAAAGAACAGCTTGAAGGTGCGTAGTGTCTTGTCGTCGGTCACTTGTTGCAGGCAGTGCTGCATGAGCATCGTGAAGTTACTATCCACATGCCCGCGCCCTTCGGCATACGCTGCTTTAGCGTTTAACATGCGGATGAAAGGCAGATACTCCGCAAATTTCGCCGGATTTTGAGTGGCTTTGGTTTCCCACATCAGCAATTCATCATAGAAACGCCGGATTTGGGTGGACTTGTTTTGTTCCCTTCTTTGTGTGTCCGCTAAGGTTTGTGCGGTTTGTTGTGCAACGCTATTGAGCAACTCCGCATCAATCGGGTTGAACTTGATCAGTTTTATATCCATGCTCTTATCTCCGGTGTTGATAGATATGGGTAAACAATGCGATGCGGTAGTTACCCTTGTGTTTTTCGATGCCTTGATTGGCGATTGCCAGACTCAATTCGGCTTGTAAACGTCTGCGCTCGGTTTCATCCAGCTTGCGTCCATCCCGACGGCGGGTTTCCAGCATCCGGTAAGTGCGGTAAGCAAAGCGTGAATGCCAAACAGCGTTTTCTGGTTTGCTGCGATCTTCGGCAAGACTGGTGAGGTTTAGCAGCCCGTATAGGTAGCCGGTACTCAAATCAAAATCCTTGCGCATGACATTCAGTTGTTGGGCGCATTCCAACAGATCGTTGAAATGCTCCCAACTTGCAGAATGACCAAAACAGGTCACAGCATTTTTGGGGGCAGCTTTATCTTTTTTGGGGTCGAAATTATAGGATTTCGCCTTGTCCAATGCCGCTTCTGCCATGTCTGCCAGATAATTGATCGGCAAGCCCGGTTTGGTGATGGAAAGCCCCGCCGAGAAATGCACATCGGGGTTTTCACCAACATAGCGCTTGAATTCCACCTGCATCCGCTGCGCCAGTTTCATGGTGGAACGCCACGGCCCGATGAGGAAAAAGTCATCCCCACCTGCAAACACGGTGTAAGTGTTCGGGAATTCTTTCTGGCACAAATACGGCAACCAGATAGAGAAAAATGCATTCATCTGGCGCGACAATGCTGCCATTTTTGCGAAGCTGGGCGCACCGATGCCGCGTTGAAAAATGATACCGAGGTTATCCACATCACCTTTCAAGGTCATCAAAGCACTGATACCGATCCAGTTGCCTTTTTCATCCATCCATTGATCTTCATCGGCAAGATGGTTGAGTGTTTTGGTTTCGCCCTCAGCCTTCTCATAGATTTCGTCGGTATCGGTATATTTGTCGAAGGTGTCGAAATCAGCTTTGGTGAAGCGCGGAATCCAAGCATTGATGGCGCGGCGGGCATAGCCTTTCCATAGTGGTTTGTCGGCGGTATCCGGTAAGGAAAAGTCGAAGGCTCGAAACAGGTTTGCTTCTCGTGCCAACTGTCCGAATTTGCCGGTAATGTCTTCGCTTTTGGTGAAGCTGACATGGAAACCAAAAATCGGTAGTTTCAGGGTGTTATGGTTCAAGTCATCGCGGGTTATTAGCAAGCGTTTGAAGCCGGTCAGGTATTGCCCTACCTTGATTTGATCGGCAGCAAGACGGCTAATCCATTTGTCTTCCAGTGCCACGACACCGGGTGAACGCCCATCAATCGAGCAAACGGTTTTATTGTTATCGAACGCATCCAAGAACCCATCAAACACCATAGGTGCTTGGGTAGAACACAAATCAAAACGGCGCAGTTTGACCTTTTCCAATTGCTCAAACAGCCGTTTCATCAAGTCGCTGAATTTGCCTTGGGTGAAGTCA
>JBEUIR010000494.1:0-1857 GCA_040415395.1 Candidatus Thiothrix namsaraevi | reverse complement strand
CACCACGCCTCCGGCCTGTCGGTACACACCATCACCCTGCAACCGGATGGCAAGGATGAATGGGTGGAACTTTCCCCACCCGCTGACCCGTTCACCCTCGACCCCGCCGAAATCGCCACCCGTGTCGCCGCTGCCGGAATCGTCGGCATGGGCGGCGCAACCTTCCCCTCCGCCGTCAAACTCAACCTGCACAACCGTTACCAGTTGCACACGCTGGTGATCAACGGCGCAGAATGCGAACCCTACCTGACCTGTGACGACCGCATCATGCGCGAATATTCCGCCAACGTGATCGACGGCATTCGCATCATGGCTTACGCGCTGGGGGTGAAAAACATCGTCATCGGCATCGAAAATAACAAGCCGCAAGCGCAAGCGGCGATGCGCGAAGCCGCCACCGCTTTTCCCAATATCCAAGTGGTCGGTTTGCCGATGCGCTACCCGATGGGGTCGGAAAAACATCTGGTGCAAACCCTCACCGGGCTGGAAACGCCAGCACGTGGCTTGACCGCCGACATTGGCATTGTGGTGCATAACCCGGCAACCGCACTGGCAGTACGCGATGCCCTGCGCGAAGGCAAACCGCTCGTTTCCCGCGTCGTCACCGTTTCCGGCGGGGCAGTGTGCCAGCCACGCAACCTGCGCGTATTAATTGGCACGAAAGTGCAGGACGTGATCGACCATTGCGAAGGTTTCAACGTCGAACCTACCCGTCTGATCAGCGGCGGGCCGATGATGGGCAACGTATTGCCCGATACCCGCGTGCCGACCGTCAAGGGTTGCAACGGCATCCTCGCCCTCACCGCCAAAGAAGTTTCCGAAAATCAGGAATCGCCCTGCATCCGCTGCGCCAGTTGCGTGCAAGCCTGCCCGTGCGGGTTGTTGCCGCTGGAAATGGCAGCCAATGCCCGCGCTGGCAACCTCGATGCTGTCACCAAACTGGGGCTGATGGATTGCATCGCTTGCGGTTCGTGTTCCTATGTTTGCCCCGCGCACATTCCGCTGGTGCAATATTTCAACTACGCCAAGGGTGAACTCGCCAACCGCCAACGCGCCAAGCACAAGCAGGACGAAACCAAACGCCTGATTGAACAGCGCAACGAACGCATGGCAGCCCAAGAACGTGCCAAGAAGGAAATGATGGAACGCCGCAAACGCGAAGCCGCTGCCAAAAAAGCCGCCACTGCCGCGAAACCTAAACAGGAGGTCAGTGCATGAGCCTGTTGCTTTCCAGCCCACACACCCATTCCGGTAAGAGCGTGCACACCACCATGTTGCTGGTGATGCTGGCACTTGCCCCCGCGACCGTTTTCGGTTTGTACCTGTTCGGTTTGCCTGCCATCAGCCTGTTTTTGATCACCATCCTCGGCTGCGTGTTGGCGGAGGCGATGGCATTGAAAATTATGGGTAAACCGGTGGGTAAATACCTCAGCGACGGTTCGGCGATTCTCACCGGCTGGTTGCTGGCATTGAGTTTGCCACCGACTGCGCCTTGGTGGATTGGGCTGCTGGGCGCATTCCTTGCCATCATCATTGGCAAACAAGTGTTCGGCGGTATCGGGCAAAATCTGTTTAACCCGGCAATGGTGGCGCGGGTGGCGTTGCTGATTTCCTTCCCGCTGGAAATGACCACGTGGGTGACAGTCGATGGGGTGAGTGGCGCAACGACTTTGGGGCATATTCGTACTGAAACCGGGCAAGGGCATACTTTGTCGAGCTTTGCCGACAGTTTGCCGAGTGTCAGTGATATGGGACTGGGGATGATCGGGGGCAGTATGGGCGAAACCTCGGCGGTCTTGTTGCTGCTGGGTGGGCTGTTCCTGCTGTGGAAGCGTGTGATTACCTGGCACATTCCGG
>JBEUIR010000493.1:0-1858 GCA_040415395.1 Candidatus Thiothrix namsaraevi | reverse complement strand
GTCGTGGCGGGTGATGGGTTGATTCCAGCCTTCGGCGAGGATTTCACCATCGCGAATAATGACCGCACCGACGGGGACTTCGCCTTGCTGCCATGCGTTTTGGGCGAGGGTTAGAGCGTGGCGCATCCAGTGTTCGTCGAGAGAGGGGGCTTCTGAGGGATTCATTAACGAATTACTCTATAACAGCAGATTTACACCACCCACCCAGCAAACGCCCAACTTCTTCCAGCAAACGGCTGGCGTGTTCAAAGCGGCGTGTGTCCAGTAGCGTTAGGTCGTGGCTGAGGCGTAAGTAAAAACGTAGCTGTTTGAGTTTTACATCCGCCTGTTTGAGGGCGCTGGTTTGTTGCGTCTTATCGGTTGCCTGATACAGGCATTCCATGAAATCCATCGCCGTGGTTTGCAGGCGTTCGGTGACAACAAAGCGTTGAGTGCGAGGAAATTTGACGGTTTGGGGAATTAGCCAGCGGATAAAATCGTAGCTTTTGGCAAATAAAGGGGATTCTTTCATGCGGCTTGGCGCACCGTTGAAGAGGGCGTATGCAATACGCCCCTACAGGGGACGTTCTGCGTAGGGGCGTATTGCATACGCCCTCTTTCTGTGACCTTGCGCACGGGTACAGGCTTAGCAAACAAACTACGCCGCAAACCCCACGTATCCGCTCGTTTCACATGTGCCACCCAACCCTGAATGCGCTGATTCAAATCCTCACGGCTTAACTCACCTCGTGCATATTCGCGGTAATAACGCTGTAAACGCCGTTGGAAATTCACCCCATTTTTGCGTTTGAGGCGGCGGTGATCGGTGTAAAGACGGAAACCGAGAAACGGAATGCCACTGGTGACGGGATAAACCGTGCTGGATTTTTCATGCAGCGCAAGGCGTAAACCAAACAGGAATTCGCGGATAGCGGTTTTCCATTGCCACAATTGCGCTTTGCTATCGGCAAACAACAGAAAATCGTCAACGTAGCGGACATAGCCCCGACAACCCAATTCACGCTTCACAAACTGGTCTAGCTCATTAAGGTAGACGTTTGCCCAGAACTGGCTGGTGAGATTGCCGATAGGCAGCCCACGCGGTCGGTTGACGGCGAACAGATCATCGCCGGGAAAATACACCATCTGGTACTCGTTACTGAGGATGCCTTCACCACTTTTGACGATTTGGCGCATCAGCCAACGGATTTTCTCGTCGGTGATTTTGCGGTAGAGAAACGACTCCATCACCGCGTGGTCGATGCTGGGGAAAAATTGACGCAAATCGCATTGCAGCACGTAGGGGTAACGGCGCATCAGGGCTTGCGCCTTGTCGATGGCGGCGTGTGTGCCTTTGCCCTTGCGGTTAGCGTAGGAGTCACCAATGAAAGTGTTGTCGTAAATGGCTTCGGTGATGTTGTGTAGGGCATGATGCACCACGCGGTCACGGAACGGCGCGGCGGATACCAATCGCTTTTTAGGGTCGCGGATGTAGAAGGAATAGTATTCGCCCGGTTGCCACGTCTGGTCGGTCAATTCACGTTGCAGGCGAATCAATTCATCGGCAAGGTTCATCTCGAAGCTGGCAGCAGCAGGGCAGCCGCGCTTGCCTTTCGCGGCTTTTTGCCAGGCTGCGTAGAGGTTGCTGAATTCCAGCAATTGTGGGTACAAATTATCGAATACTTTTGCCATAAATTTTGTGCGTCGCCGCTACGCGGCGTTCTTTGCGTAACTGCACCGTTATCTCTCTAATCTAACAGCCTGCCAAACTGAACGTTTTAGTATTCAGAAGAGCAGGAATCAGAAACCAGCATACCAGTCCACAGCGCCTCAGGATAGCCAGGGAGAACTCAACAACCTAACAACAAACGCACATCAC
>JBEUIR010000492.1:0-1861 GCA_040415395.1 Candidatus Thiothrix namsaraevi | reverse complement strand
TGATTTCCCAGTCAGTGCTTATCTCCGGCAACAGGCTGGCAGGCAAGGTTTCAATTTCCGGCAACAGCTCCGGTAGTGTCGGCAGATGCAATACATCACCGCTGCGCAATACCCGTCCGGCATGTCCGCCAAATTGCCCCAGTGTGAAAGTGGCGCGTGACCCCAGATAGTGCGGGCATTGCACACCGCCTTGCAGCAGCAAATACGCCCGCGTGCCAGCGGCTTGCACCTTGCCCAGTTTCAGGGTGCTGCCTGCGGCTACGGTGATAACTTGCCAGAATGGGATAGCAACACCATCCAGCGTCGCCTCCATCTGCGCCCCCGTTAGCACCATGCAGGTAGCTGTGTTGAAGCGCAAGGTCGGGCCACTCAAGGTGATTTCCAGTCCGGCACTCTCCGGCGTATTGCCCAGCAAACGGTTGCCGAGGCGGAATGACCAGGCATCAAAAGGCCCCGAAGGTGGCACGCCAATATCCCAATACCCTTGCCGCCCCGGATAATCCTGCACACTCGTTTGCGTGCCGGGGGCAAGCACATCCACGCTGTGTGGCTGCCATGCCAGACTGTTGAGATAACGGGTAGTGATTTGTCCGGCGCGGAAAGTGTCGGTTGCCAGCACTTGCCGCACGTAGGCGATATTGGTTTCAATGCCGTAAATCTCGGTAGCGGCAAGCGCAGCATCCAGTTGCTCACAGGCAGTCGCCCGATCCGGCGCGTGGCAGATGATCTTGGCGAGCATCGGGTCGAAAAACGGCGAAACCGTCATGCCCGCTTCGATCCAGTGATCAATGCGCAAACCCGCTGTCTGCGGAAATGCCACCTGGCTGAGCAACCCGGCGCACGGCTGGAATTGCTTATTGGGGTCTTCGGCATACACACGGGTCTGGATGGCGTGTCCGTTGGCGCGTAACGCTTCAGTCGGGAACACGAATTCGCCCATACCCAGTTCCAGCATCCAGCGCACGATGTCCACGCCGTACACCTGTTCGGTGACGCCGTGCTCCACCTGCAAGCGGGTGTTCACCTCCAGAAAGTAGAACGCAGCGGTTTGCTGGTCATAGACATATTCCACCGTGCCTGCGCTGCGGTATTGCACCGCACTCATCAGCCGCACCGCCACGGCTTGTAATTCTTGACGCACCACATCTGGCAGGTTCGGCGCGGGAGTTTCCTCAATCACCTTCTGGTTGCGGCGTTGTGCGGAACAATCGCGTTCGCCCAAAGCCAGCACCTGCCCTTGCCCATCGCCGAACACTTGCACTTCAATATGGCGGGCGTGGGTAATGAATTTTTCAAGAAATACGCCGCTGTTGGCAAAATTGTTTGCCCCCAAACGCCGCACCGATTCATAGGCGGCACTGAGTTCAGCAGCATTGTCACAGCGTTGCATCCCGATGCCGCCGCCCCCGGCAGTGGATTTGAGCATCAGCGGGTAGCCAATGCTTTCGGCTGCGGCAAGGGCAGCGTCAAGCGAGTCGAGCAAATCCGAACCCGGCAGCAATGGCATCTGATTGTGCAAAGCCAGTTCACGGGCGCGGTGTTTCAAACCAAACGCTTCCATTTGTGTCGGGGTTGGCCCCAGAAACACGATACCTGCGGCTTCGCAGCGTTGCGCAAACGCGGTGTTTTCACTCAGGAAACCGTAACCCGGATGCACGGCTTGTGCGCCACTGGCGGCGATGATTTCCAGCAAACGTGGCTGGTTCAGATAGGTTTCTGCCGCCGAGCCTTCGCCCAGTGACCAGGCTTCGTCAGCGTGCTGAACATGCAGGGAATCGCGGTCGGCTTCGGCATACACCGCCACCGCCTTGACCCCCAGCGCACGCAGGGTACGGATAATACGCACGGCAATCGCGCCGCG
>JBEUIR010000491.1:0-1861 GCA_040415395.1 Candidatus Thiothrix namsaraevi | reverse complement strand
AGCGGGATGTTAAACATCCTGCTACTTGATTTTAAATAAATTTCAACCTGTTATCTTTCCATTCCTTCGCATCTATCACGCCCTCCTGATACAGATTCCCCCATTCGTAGAAGAACGGGAAAAAGTCTGAACTCGTATGCAAATTACTAGCGATAAAGAAACATGCCGCAGCAATCCCACCCGCTACAGCAAACTCTCCCATTCCTCCCGTGCGTAACCTGCCCCCAAACAAGTTGGTACGCCGATCAGAACCCGGCAACAGCGGTACACCCATGATCGTGAGGGAATCCGCGAATACGTGCGTAAAGCCGCCCCACGCGAACGCCATCCCGATGCCGTGGAAATCCCACAGCAGCCCAAAGAACAGCATGGCGGCAATCCAGTACGTGACAACGTGTGTAGTTGTTCTGTGTTTGACCTTGTGACCCAATGCGCCACTAACCCACTCCAGCCAGTCTGGTGCAGTGGAACCAAGCAACGCCACCGGAACCAGTTCAGGTGCAACCACAGCGCACGTAGAGCCTGCAATCAATAAATGGTTAAACCATTTCATTTGTCACCTACTGGTACGGCTGAAATATTCTTGAGCCACCCGCCGATGGTTTCCGCGTTCTGGGGGTCACACATTCCTGATAGTAGTAAGCGGCTTTCCATGATCTTGGCCTCGTTGGTCAGCAATTTTTCTTGCGAGCTGGCGACTTTTTCCAGATAGCCGACCTGTTCGGTGGCTTCGGTTATGCCCTGCTGTACCCGTATCGCCGCACGCGCTTCTAAACTGCGGTATAGCGCCAACTCCCGCACCGCATGGTTTCGCCCTGCAATCGCACTGATGAAATCCGCAACCGCCTTGGCAGTGTCTTTACGGCGCACATATTCACGCTCTTTCTCCCTGTCGAGTTCGCGCCCGGAGTAAAGCGGCATTTTGGCGACGATACCGACGTAGGATTTGCCCAAGCCGGTGGCGGTATCTTCCAAATCCAAAACGTCATTGGAGCGGATCGAAGCGCGTAGGTCTACGTCAATGTTAAATTTGCTCTTTTCGGGGTAGCAGCCCAATACCGATTTGTAGATCGCATCAGCATCAAATGCCGGAGCTTGCACGATAGCGGCGGGTTTGGCGTGGTAGTCCAGGGAATCATCTGCCATCGTCGGCATCTTATAGATTTTGAGAGCTGGCGGTTTTTCTGCTTCACCACCTTTCCAGGGCCACCATGCCGGTGCGGTATCCGCTTCAGCATCTTGCTGAGTCAGCCGCAGTGTTTCCGTTTTGGCTGCTTCTAATTGCGCTTCAGTTTCAGCAGTCGCAGTAATTGGCAAAAATAGCGCGGCAACTACTGCCAATGTGAGCCAATTAATCTTGTTTACTGGAACGCCTACCGCTTGCCAGAGCTTGCATACCACCGAGAACGAGGGATATTTCCCACCACCCCGCACCCAATGCCGCAAGTGCGATAAGCCAGACCAAAGGTTTTGTTGCATCGTAAGCCACTTCTGAATCAAGTCTAAAAATTTGAGGATCACGCTTTAAAAGCGCAGAGCGTAAGTTAGGCGCAATTCGTTGTTCTTCGGTTGCACTTATTACGCATATTTTCGCGTTCATTACGCACATCCGAGCTAATTGTAATTTACGTCCTGCGAGTTTATGCGCGTCGTCTATAAACAATACTGAACCTGTTTCTTTTAAATAATCTGGTATTAATTCTTGCCGTTTCCATGAGGGTACTTTTGCCCACGGTTCGTAATTAACGGGGTCAGCCGCGACCTTTGCATTCCACCACTCTACGATTTGTAGGCAATCGCTCCACGAACCCAATGGGCGTAATGCAGAGAGCCAAATCGCGGGGGATTTGCTCTTTGTCCA
>JBEUIR010000490.1:0-1864 GCA_040415395.1 Candidatus Thiothrix namsaraevi | reverse complement strand
CACTGGATGGTGAAGTTTCGGGCGCGGGAAGATTCTCCCGATATGGGGCGCATCGAACTGGCTTACGCGAAAATGGCGCAATTGGCGGGATTGGCAATGCCGGAATGCCGTTTGTTGCGTGTCGGGCAAGATTCAAGTGCGGATGAGTTTTTTGCGGTGCGCCGTTTTGACCGCGACGGTAACACGCGGCATCACGTCCTCAGTTTGTCGGGCTACATTTACGCCAGCCATCGGTTGCCTTGTATTGGCTACGAAACCGTCATCAATGCCACCCTCAACATTACCCGCAGCGTGGCGGAAGGCGAAAAAGCCTTGCGCCTGATGCTGTTCAACGTCCTCACCCACAACAAGGACGATCACGCCAAAAACTTTGCTTTCATCCGCTGCGCTCACGGTTGGGAGCTGTCACCGGCATTCGATTTGACGTTCAGCAGCGGCATCAATAACCAACACACTACCGACATTGCGGGCAGCGGCAATCCACGCCTGAAAGATATTCAACGTGTTGCGGAAAGTTGCGGGATCAAACGCTGGCGGGAAGTGCTGGAACAAGTGCGCTCAGCTACCCGGCAATGGCAGGTGATTGCGGCGGCGGAAGGCGTGTTAGGCACAGAAAGTCAAAAGATTGGGGATGCGCTGGTGGAGATTGATGAGCGGTTGGGATAATGACGAACGTCAAATAGATGATTATGCTGTTTCTATACCTCACAAAATAAGCTATAAATGAGTTATAGAATAACGGCGAATGACTCATGACATGGAACTGGCAACAACCCGACTGGCCTAACTTCAGCTTCGACCCACTGAAGCTGATGCCATCAGAAACCGCGTTCGCGCACGAATCCGGCTTGCTGCTGGGGGCATTCACGCACCTGACGGAAGATGACCGCACCCAATTGAAAGTGGAAATGGTCAGCAACGAAGCCATGCAAACCTCGGCGATTGAAGGCGAATACCTCAACCGTGACAGTGTGCAGTCGTCGATTCGGCGGCAATTCGGCTTGCAAACAGACCGGCGGCAAGTGACACCAGCGGAATACGGCATCGCGGAAATGATGGTGAATTTATACACCCACTTTCAGCAACCGCTCAGTCATCAAACACTGTTCGATTGGCATTCGATGTTGCTGAACGGGCGGCGGGATTTGCAGGTAATCGGCGCGTATCGGACGCATGTTGAAGCCATGCAGGTGGTTTCTGGACGACTGGACGATCCCAAGATACATTTTGAAGCCCCACCTTCCGAATGGGTTGCTGCGGAAATGGCTGCCTTTGTGGACTGGTTCAATCGCACCGAAACCAACGCACCGCACGCATTGCCGCCCCTGATCCGCGCAGGCATTGCCCACCTGTATTTCGTCAGCATCCACCCGTTTGAAGACGGCAATGGGCGTATTGCCCGCGCCTTGGCAGAAAAAGCCCTCGCGCAAGGCTTGGGGCAACCCACGCTGATTGCGCTTGCCCACACCATCGAACAGCACAAAAAAGCTTATTACACCGAACTGGAATGGGCGAACAAAGACAACAACATTCAACGCTGGTTGGCGTATTTCGCCGAAACCGTGCTGGCGGCAGTGCGCCATTCGCGCCAGCAAGTCGAATTCCTAATCGGCAAAACCCGCTTGTATGACCAAGTGCGTGGCAAGCTGAATCCACGGCAGGAAAAGGTCGTGGCGCGGCTATTTGCGGAAGGTATTGGAGGGTTCAACGGCGGCATGAGCGCCAAGAATTACATCAGCCTGACCAATGCCTCACGCGCAACGGCTACCCGCGATTTGCAGGAACTGGTCGAATTGGGCGTGCTGCACAAAACCGGGGAACTGCGCTATGCGCGTTATTGCCTCAACTTGCCCGTGTGCATCAA
>JBEUIR010000489.1:0-1868 GCA_040415395.1 Candidatus Thiothrix namsaraevi | reverse complement strand
CCGGTATAACGCATCCCTTCCAGCAAGCCATTGATTTCACGTTCCAGTGTCGCGGGCGTGCGTATATCCACACTCACATTGACCAGTTGGGAAGGTTTGCCCGGTACGTAAAAATCCACTTCCTGCGTTTGTTTGTAGTAATACACTTCGCGGCTTTGGCGGCGTAAATGCAGGAACACCAAATTCTCATACAACTTGCTGTAGTCCGGTGATAGCGATGTGTGCAACAGCGTTTTGAAACCGTTATCCACTGCGTAAATCTTACGGGGGTGGTGCTGTTCCTCGCGGACTGAGTTGCGAAAAATCGGCACATTGAACAAGGTATAGGCATCTTCCAGATAGCCCAGATAGAGATACAACGTTTCTTTGCTGACTTTATGCCCCAGCCCTTTGTATTCATTAAACAGCTTGTTAACGCTAATCAGTGTGCCAATATTGCTCATCGCGTAGCGAATCAGATGACGCAATAACGCGGTATTTTTGATGTCATAACGTTCGATCAAGTCGCGGTAGATGATTAAATCCAGATAATCACGCCAAGTGCGTTGCTGAATATCGGGCGTTTCCCCAAAGGTTTCCGCAAACCCGCCCTGATGCAAATAATTGTTGAAAGCGTGCTGAATGTAGCTGCGGCTATGGGATGAATGCAGGTTAACGTCAATCTGGTGGTAAGCCAGATATTCACGGAAGGAAAACGGGAAGACTTCATACGTCAAGGTTCGCCCGCGCAAACTGGTAGCAATTTCTTGGCTCAACAGGCGTGACGATGAACCCGTCACAAATAACTGCACATTCAAGGTGTCGTGGATGCGCCGCACGTAACGTTCCCATTCAGGAATATTCTGAATTTCATCAAGGAACAGGTAGACCTGTTCGCTGCGCTTATCGGGGTAGAGCGCGTAATAACCTTCCATCAGACTGTCTAAATCTTGCAAGGTTAAGGGGTGCAGGCGGTCATCCTCAAAATTCAAGTAGATGATATTACGCGGGTCAACGCTGGCGCGTAGTTGATTAATCAGCCCATACAGCAAGTAGGTTTTACCGCAGCGGCGCACCCCGATCAGCGAAATGATCTTGCGGCTATCCACGGGGATCACCTGCTCACGCGCAATCACCTGTTTGGGTGGTGCATCCTGAAAATCGGTAATAAGCCGCTGGAAAAGTGCTTGCATGGTATTTCTTTACTTCTGAAAAAGAACAGTATCTATGGATTATAGACGTTTTTAGAAGAACAGATTCAATATTTCAGCTTAGCAGCAAGCCTGCCCAGATGCTGTTGGCGTACAGCAAGCCCCGCCGCTAACTAGGGGGATGTCAGCCACACTATCCGCTGTTGGTGGGGCCGCTTGCTCATCAAATGCCGCATCCAGCTTTTGCGCCGCTTCATCGCGGATATGGCGGGCAATTTCTACCGCCGTTTGAATGTGATCTTCCGACACGCCCAAGGAGCGCAGGCGTTGCACTTGGCACAGCCCCATTGCCGGGTGTTTTGCGGCAATGCCAGCCGCCAGCGACACCAGCGCGACGATGGAAGAATGTAAGGGTGGTGTTTCACGCATCAAGCTATCTCCAATTTTGCTGTTTTACAGTGAAAAGTCGTCGTCATACGGTTTGTCACCTTGCACCGCGTGGCGGATGGTTGCGCCGGTATACATATCGGCAGGACGCGCATCAACTAACACGATATTGTCTTTGCGGTTAGCAACAACATCAGCGTAAATGTCCATCCATTCCACCACTAATTGGGGGTTGGCTTCTTTGAGGGTCACGTTACCCTCTTTCGGTGCTGGGGTTGGCTCTTTGGTGAGTTCGTTGAAACCTGTCCAGCCAATCGTGCCGCCGTCGAGAATTTTCACCTTGCTCATGTC
>JBEUIR010000488.1:0-1875 GCA_040415395.1 Candidatus Thiothrix namsaraevi | reverse complement strand
AAACCGTGGGTACGGGCGCGGTGGATTTTGCTCGGTTGGAAGGTTCTTTTCATGACAAGTTACCAGTTAAATCATTAAGTCAATCACTGCCATTGCTCCAAAAAATTCTCGGAATGTGGACAGCTAAAAAGGTGAGGCACATTAAGGGATTGCATGGATTTTGTCAACACTGTAATCAATAAATGCACGTAGCTTGCGCTTGTGGATAACTCTGGAGCGTGCCTATAATTCACTGTTCCAACACCGTGCTTTCTACCCGTTTCAACCACTTTGGAACCGCTTTTCTATGCTCTGGCAACAATGTTTACAGCAACTCGAACAAGAAGTCCCTAACAGTGAAATCAACACCTGGCTGCGTGCTTTGCACGCCATTGAAAAGCGTCAGGCACTGTATTTATTAGCCCCGAATACCATTGTGCTGCAACAAGTACATGAACACTACTTGCCACGCATTGCCTTTCATGCCCGTATTCTGACAGGCGATAATGAATTCGATGTGCTGCTACAAATCGGTTCATCGGTTGCACCGCCACCACCGCGTGAAACGCCACCGCCGACTTTCCCGTCTCCACAACCACCCAAGCTATCCGACAACAACGTACCTAACCGCGAACGGGAATGGAACTCACAGCAACCGGCTCCCATCAGTGAACGCTTTGCCAATGCTCTCAACCCGCGTATGACTTTTGCGAATTTCGTGGAAGGCAAATCCAACCAACTGGCTTGCGCCGCCTCGCAACAAGTCGGGGATCATGCCGACACTGGCTATAACCCCTTGTTCATCTACGGCGGGGTTGGCTTGGGTAAAACCCATTTAATGCACGCCATCGGCAACCGCATCCTCGAATGTGACCCTAGTGCACGGGTAATTTATGTCTATGCAGAACGTTTCGTCAATGACATGATTTCCGCCATCCGCAATTCCCGCATGGAAGAATTCAAGCAACATTACCGTAGCCTAGATGCCCTACTCATCGACGACATCCAATTCTTTGCGGGCAAAGACCGTTCAATGGAAGAGTTTTTTCATACCTTCAATGCACTGCTGGAAGGTCAGAAACGCATTATTCTCGCCAGTGATAAATTCCCCCGCGATCTTGAAGGCATTGAAGACCGCTTGAAAACGCGCTTTAACTGGGGGCTAACCGTACAAATCGAATCCCCTGATCTCGAAACTCGTGTGGCGATTTTGCGCAAAAAAGCTGAAGATGCTGGCTTACGCCTACCCAATGAGGTGAGTTTTTTCATCGGAAAACGTTTCCATTCCAATATCCGTGACTTGGAAGGTGCTTTACAACGAGTCATTGCCAGTATGCGGCTGAAGTGTATTACGCAAGTGACTTTAGATTTTGTGCAAAATGCCCTACGCGACCAATTAGCCAGCCAAGACAAAATGGTCTCAATGGGGAACATCAAGAAAATAGTAGCGCAATACTACAACATTCGGGTAACAGACTTGGATGCGAAAAGCCGTAACCGTTCGGTAGCACGTCCTAGGCAAATGGCGATGGCACTTTCCAAAGAACTCACCAACCACAGCTTACCTGAGATTGGCGACGAATTTGGTGGTCGTGATCACACCACCGTCATACACGCTTGCCGCAAAGTAACCGAATTACGTGAATCAACACCTAAGCTGGAGGAGGACTATCGCATCCTATTTCGTACCTTAACAAGCTGAGGATAACTACCCTGATAAGTTTGTGGGTAAGCTGTGGATAACTTTTCTCATAAAGTTACACACAACTTACCCACAAGCAGATGACCCAGTTACCCACATCTTGTTAAGCTGTGGATAAGTACTAATTCACCCTAAGTAATCAAAAGGTTAAGAAAACTATTCACAGGTTGCTTCTTACCTTAAGTCGGATCGTA
>JBEUIR010000487.1:0-1880 GCA_040415395.1 Candidatus Thiothrix namsaraevi | reverse complement strand
CAGGGTTGAGCGACTGGTCACTGTCTGCGCCTTTGAGGATTGGCTCGATGACCGAACGTACCCGTGTTTCCTTGAGTTTGTCAGCCAGTTGTTCGAGATGCGTGGCACGAGATTGAATCAGGCGTTCGCGAGCAACACGGTAACGTTCCAGTGTAATGGGGGTGCTGCGGTCACGGGCGGTTTTGTCTTCCCAAATTAATTCATGCCCCAAGGCATTGACCAGCCAAGGCTGCCCGTGGGTATCTTCCCAAAGCTCCGGGAAAATCTCTGGGGAAAACACCTGCCCGGTTTCGGCGGTATGTTGTGCGTACAAGGTTTCGACTTCGGCACGGCTAAAGCTGCCCATTACCAAGGATTTAGCCTTGACGTTGAAAGCACTGCCGCCGGTAATGATTTCATGGTGGGAGGTATGGATACGGTAATCGCGCACATCGCGCACGCCGCACAAGATTACGCTTTGCACAAACGGTACACCGGGGCGACCGATGTAGCCTTCGCGCAATTGGCGTAACAGGGAAATCAGCGTGTCACCAACAAGGGCATCCACTTCGTCGATCATGAGTACAATCGGCAAGGCGGATGCTTGCGCCCAGCGGTTGAGGATGGCTTTGAGCGCCCCGGTTGCGCCGTGTTTTTGCCATATTGCTTCCAGCCATTGATTCAGGCGGTCGTCTTGCAGGCGGTAATACGCGCCATCGGCGAGTGTGCCGAGAATCGTCTTCATCCCCAGTGCCACATCATTACGCGCTGCTTGGGCGGCTTCCACATTGATGTAGAGCGCGGTGTATTCGCCGGACTGGTTGAGGGTATCCATCATTGCCAGCAAGGTGCTGGTTTTGCCGGTTTGACGTGGGGCGTGCAGGACAAAGAACTTCTCAGCCGCGATGAGCGCGTGGATTTCTGCCCAATCCATGCGCTGCATCGGGTCAATGTTGTAATGTTTTGCCGGTATGACCGGGCCGGTGGTGTTGAAATGTTTGGGCATGAGGTGGTGTCGGTGGCTGTTGGTTGGGGTTAGTGTAGCAGAAGCGCCGCAGGCTGGCTGCCATCACGGTCTGGCGCTACTCCGTAACGCGCCTGACCGTGCTTGCTGCCAGCCTGCTCTACCGGTTGGGCGGCTCCGCCGCGCTTGAGCTCGGATGACCTAGGGCAAGCCGAAAACCAAGGTTGCTGAAACGGTTGACGGGCGAGCGCCTGAAGCGGAAGGCGGATCGGCAGAGCCTGCCTTCGAGGTTCCACGAGCCGCCGCGCACCACGCGCAGCCCTTGCTCCCCCTCCGGGGGTTCCCTCACCCCAACCCCTCTCCCTGAGGGAGAGGGGCTAAGAGTGACTGGTTCCGTACCGAGATGTTCTTGCCATTCGTCCTGACACCACTCCCATATGTTGCCGTGCATGTCGTACAAGCCCCACGAGTTTGGAAGATAGCTTTTGACGGGAGTCGTTTTCTTTGGCGCATCTTTTCCCCATTCCTTGTCATTTTCGTAACTTTTGCTGTCTTTTACTTTCCATACGCCCCGGTAATTGGCTTTACTGGCATCAATTTCATCACCGAAATGGAAAGCTGTTTTGGTTCCTGCTCGGCAGGCGTATTCCCATTCGGCTTCCCAAGGCAAGCGCACGGTTAAATCAGGGTGGAGTTGATTGAGTTTTTGGATGAATGCCTGTACGTCGTCCCAACTGACTTGTTCTACCGGATGTAAATCATCGTCTTTGAAATAACTGGGGTTGTCGCCGTTCACTGCCTGCCAGAATGCTTGAGTCGTGGGAGTATCTGCCAACCAGAAACCTTCTTCCAAAGTGACTTCGTGCCTATCTTCCCAACTTGCCCGCCCTTTTTCGGCTGGTTCATCTTTTTTTGAGCCATCAGGCGAACCCATCAT
>JBEUIR010000486.1:0-1883 GCA_040415395.1 Candidatus Thiothrix namsaraevi | reverse complement strand
ATGCTGCTCAGCAATTCCTTGATGAAGGTACTGGTCTGTTGTTCGCTGCCTTCTTCACCCGCGCCGAATTTGTGGATCAGGGAACACATCAGCCATTCAATCGGCTGGTTCAATACACCCACCATATCGCGCCCACTGCTGCAACGGTAAATGTGTTCATCCACCCCTTTGAACACACCTTCGATTTGTTCGTCCAGTTCGGTGCGGTCGGTAATAATCAACACGCGGCTATCATCGACATTTTCGCGTAACCATTTTGCCAGCCACACCATTGTTAGGCTTTTGCCTGAGCCTTGGGTATGCCAGATAATGCCGCCTTCACGTTGGCGAATGCGGGTTTGCGCGGCTTTCAGCCCGAAATACTGGTTGTGGCGACACAACTTTTTTACGCCATTATCAAACACCACAAAGTCGTGGATGAGTTCCAAAAAGCGGTGTTTGCTGGCAATGCGTAACAGGGCGCAATCCAGCTTGCTTTCGACTGTGCCGCAGTTGTATTGGGGCAGGTATTGCTGGTCTTTGCTATCGGTTTTAGGGTTGTAGGCGGGGTTTTCCTCACGCCATTCCAGATAATATTTAGGCTTGGTTTCAATCGTGCCGTAGCACAAGCCTTCGCTGTCGTTACCCGCCATCACTAGCTGCATGGTGGTGAAAAACGGGCGGATGAAGGTGTTGCTTTGGTTATCCAGATTTTGCGCGATGCCTTTTGCCACGCCCACCGTAGCGCGTTTCAGCTCCAATACGCCCAGCGCGATACCGTTGACGTACAACACAATGTCGGGGCGTTTGTCATGCTTGCCGCTAATCGTGACTTCTTCGGCAATGGCGAAATTGTTAGCGGTGGGATTTGCCCAGTCAATCAAGTGGATGGTACGGGTGTGTTCGCTGTGGTCGGGTTTGATTTTGACTCCGTAGCGCAGGAATCCGTACAGGGTTTGATTGGGCGTGTAGAGGTTGTTTCCGTCAGCGAGTGCGTTGTGACGTGCCAATTCTTGCAGGGTTTTGTCGATCAGGGTGTCGCTGACGTGTTGCTTGCGTAGCCAAGCGGTCAGGTTGTCGGATTCGATATTGCGGTTGTTGGCGCGTTTTTCCCAATTGCCCAGATACTCGTAACCGAGTTTGTCCTGAAACAAACGGATAACGCGATTTTGGGTAATGCGCTCGCGGTCACTGACGTTACTCATGCTTGCCCTGTCTTGCCCGTGGATAACAAGGGTTTATTATGCCGAAAAGTGCGTCACCATGCCTGTGTTTTCAGCCGCATCAACGCTTTATCAATGTGTTTAGGGTGCATCAGTTTAGCTTTACGAGGACTCCATCCTGTAACGCCTTGCTGGATTACCTTATTATCAGAGGTTTTACGTTCATCAGTAATCCAGTGAACAGTCGCCAATAACTCCATTCCATAGGGTGTTTCAAAACCTTCAATCAATTGGCTAACTTGTTGTAACCGCTGTGTGGCTTCGGCATCTTCAGCCAAAAACTGCTCCGCTCGTTGCACTGCACCCGCCAGCAGGTAGATTTGCGCATCCTTGCTGCCTGATCGAAATGGGCGGGGTCGGTATAAAATTCGCTAAAATCCATTGCAGCGTGACCATCGGTAAATACCCACGGCAAACCCGCTTGCTGAATATCACTAAACTTTACAGCTATTTGCTTGCTGTGACGACGGGTCTGAATTTCTTGGTGGGCGATATTGGTGTACTGACCACTGACGGCATTATTTGCCAATAAACCACCTTGCCGGAGGATATTCGGCAAATTGCTGATGTGGGTAATGTGGAATAACCACAGCGGATCAGGAATCATCTCGGTCTTCCTCCTGCCAATTGCCTTCTAGCTCTTGTTCAAGGCGCTCAATACTGGGGAGTTGTTCTTCCAAT
>JBEUIR010000485.1:0-1888 GCA_040415395.1 Candidatus Thiothrix namsaraevi | reverse complement strand
TCAATCGGGCGATTGTTGGCGCGATATTGCCAGTTGTCGAGGTAACGATAACCTAGCCATTCAGGGTGTGACTTGTCGGTGAAACGTTTGACGACTCGATTTTGGGTGACGCGTTCGCTTCTCATGCTTGCCCTGTTTAGCCCGTGGATAATAAGGGTTTATTATGCCGAAAAGTACATCACCATGCCTGTGTTTTCAAGCGCATCAACGCTTTATCAATGTGTTTAGGATGCATCAGTTTAGCTTTACGAGGACTCCATCCCGTAACGCCTTGCTGGATTACCTTATTATCAGAGGTTTTACGTTCATCAGTAATCCAGTGAACAGTCGCTAATAACTCCATGCCATAAGGCGTTTCAAAACCTTCAATCAATTGGCTAACTTGTTGTAACCGATGTGTGGCTTCGGCATCTTCAGCCAAAAACTGCTCTGCTTGTTGCACTGCACCCGCCAGCAGGTAGATTTGTGCATCTTTACTGCGGTCGCCGTAACCACGGATGAAATGCCCCTCCATGCGTTGCAGAACATGGTTGAGATTATCTGCATAAGGGCCGTACAAATGCTTGGTGTAATTCAGGCGCAATGGTTCACCCGCCACTTGCAGGAAATACGCCAGTTTTTGCACTTCCAGCAAGCTCAGTCGGTAGCCCGGTTGCGAATAAAGTTCAATCAATTTGATGAACAAAGCACGGGAACGGGTCATTGCTGGCTGGCTGGTTTTGATGGGCATCTGGTCTGGAGCGGGTGCTTCGTTGGGTGGGTAAACCCATACATCCACCCCTTCAATATCACTCAATGCTTGCTCAATCTTGGCTTGAACTGACCGCCATTCCAACCCACCATTTCCACACCCCAAGGGTGGCACAGCAATGGAGCGAATACCGTTGGCGACAATGACCTGTTTCAGATCCAGTAACCCTTGCTCGATGTATTCCATGCGTGAGGCTTCACGCCAATGGTTTTTGGTCGGGAAATTAATCATAAAGCGCGGGTTTACCATGTTTCCGGTAGCGAAGACGTGCATCTTGCCGGTTTGGATGGTCTTGCTGCGGCAGGCTTTGGCGTAGTCATCAAAGTTAGCGGGAAATGCTTGTTTAAATTGCAAAGCGATGCCCTTACCCATCACACCGACGCAGTTGACGGTGTTAATCAGGGCTTCAACATCAGCTTCTAGCAAATTTCCACTAACATATTGAATCATAGGTTAATAATACCACTTTCTCAGCACTTTTACAGAAGCTCCCAATCCACCTGATCGAAATGGGCGGGGTCGGTATAAAATTCGCTAAAATCCATCGCAGCATGGCCATCGGTAAATACCCACGGCAAACCCGCTTGCTGAATATCGCTAAATTTTACCGCCAGATACAGCACTTCGGCTTGCCCACCGCTGTAACCTTCCACCCGATTTTTGGAGATGGCATACAGCATGGGCGACTGGCGGCAAAAATAAAACGGCACGTAATCGTGGAGTACGCCGCCCACGCCACAAGGGATTTGCTTGCTATGGCGACGGGTCTGAATTTCTTGGTGGGCGATATTGGTGTACTGACCACTGATGGCATTATTTGCCACTAAACCACGTTGCCGGAGGATGTTCGGCAAATTGCTGATGTGGGTAATGTGGAATAACCACAGCGGGTCAGGGATGTTACTCATACCAGCCGCGTCCTCCCCGTCAGCAACTCCTGCATCATCCCCTGCTTAATGTCCCGCGTCTTCGTGCGCCGCTGCTCCAACGCCGCAATCTCCGCATCCATATCCGAAAGCACCGCCGCAATAGCTTCTTGTTCTTTAAGTGTTGGTGCATTTATTAAAATATTACCGACTTGCTGCAAAGATAAATTCGCTTGAGCACCTTGTACGCTGATATTGTCGATATGTTTTC
>JBEUIR010000484.1:0-1891 GCA_040415395.1 Candidatus Thiothrix namsaraevi | reverse complement strand
GATCACGCACCAGTATTCAAAAGATTTTTTACAATCATGCAGAAAATAGAATATTATCTTTATTGTAAGTCTCAAAAACGATTCACCACCGAGGTTGCCATGAACCTGCCAACCGTAAAACAACTCCGCTACTTCGTTGCCCTAGAAAGCCATGAACACTTCGGCAAAGCTGCTGAAGCTTGTTTCGTCTCACAATCTGCCTTCAGCACCGCCATACGTGAGTTGGAAACCATTTTGGCAGTACAACTGGTTGACCGCACCAACAAGAATGTCACCGTCACCCACATAGGACGCCAAATCGCGGTAGAAGCCCGCCGCTGCCTGCGGGATGTAGAAAATCTGGTCGAATTAGCCCGCAGCAATCATGCCCCCCTCACGGGTGAGCTCCGGGTAGGCATTATCCCGACGATAGCCCCATTTTTATTACCCAGGGTATTACCCACCTTACGCCAACAATTTCCCCATCTGCGCTTATACCTGACGGAAGACATTACCCAACGGGTCTACGAAAAACTCATGAATGGCGAGCTGGATCTCATCATCATTGCCTTACCGTATGCACTACGCAATGTTGAAATTCTGTCACTGTTCAAAGACCGTTTTTTCCTAGCCTGCCGGGAGGATACCCGCCACACCCGCCCCAGACGGCACATTTTTAATGACCTCAACCCCGAAAGTATTTTGTTATTGGAAGATGGGCATTGCCTGCGTGACCATACGCTCTCCGCCTGTCATTTGCAGGATATGGACAAAATCAGCCGCTTCACCGCCAGCAGTCTGCTAACCCTGACGCAAATGGTCGATGCGGATTTAGGGATTTCTTATCTACCGGAAATGGTAAAAGGCTCAACATTATTGACCGGCACTAATGTTAAAATTTGGACATTGCCAGAAGAGAGTTACCGTGAAGTCGGTTTAGCTTGGCGACGGGGCAGCGCCCGTGAAGTGGAATTCATGCAATTAGGCGAATTCATTAAGAAGACATGGTTAACATTGCTTGAAAGTCAAACATTAACCGAGTAAACGTTCCAGCCAGGGCTTTTGAGTCGACTCCGCATTGATTACTGCCCCATTTGCAGATAAGCCAGCGGGTAATAATACCTCACTAGGGTCGATATTATCTAAAATGGCTAATGGTCTATCATTAACCATCCGCATAATTTCCGTATCATCGCCCGTGATACGGATTGCAGCGTCGACACCTGCGGATAAAATCGGCGGTCGATAATTCACATTATGTGCATCGGACGCAATAATATGCACCACGCCGTCTAATAATAAACGCTCTGCACAACGCTTTGCGGTGCGCCCAAATGTGCCTGCAATAGCACCCGCCGTCACCTGCAACCACGCCCCCATTTGTGCTGCGGCAATAAACTCGTGATAGTTCGCCTCACACCAACGTAAGCGCTCTGGATGGGTAATCACCGGCACGTAGCCCGCCGCGAGAAACGCTTCAATATGACGCAGGAAATGGGGTACTGGCAAGCTATGTGAAGGCTCTAATAGGAAGTAGCGCGAATTATCCAGCGTCGGGATAGTCCCGCACTGTAAGCCTTCCAGCACGCCAGACACCAGCCGGACATCCGCCCCTATTACCAAGCGCAGCGGAATATCACGTGAATACAACTCCATTTGCAACATCCGCAGCGCACTGGCAATGATTTCGGTGGAATTGTCATATACCCCCGGATAAATATGCGGAGTACAGGCCAAATGTGTCGTGCCATCGGCAACGGCTAAACGTGCCATTGCCAACGAGGTCTCCAAACTCTGGGAACCATCACAAAGCGCGGGCAAAATGTGGCTGTGCAAATCTATCATATTGCTCAATAAATGGTTCAATGATAAAAACAGCTTAACCGTTATGGATTAAACCGCCGATTCATTA
>JBEUIR010000483.1:0-1893 GCA_040415395.1 Candidatus Thiothrix namsaraevi | reverse complement strand
AGCCGATTAACGGATGCTGACTATGTGCTGGCGGCGATACAGCTATGGGCAGATAGGGAAGGGGATACCCAAAACCGTTATCCACCGGGATTAGCGGAATACATCGACTTGTTGAGTGCTTTGCAATCGTTGGAGAAAACAGAACAACAAACCCGGCTTAATAAAATAGCCCGTTATGCCCTGAAAAAAGAAGTGGACGGTTAAACAATGGCATGGGGGCGGTTGGCACTGCTACAAGCAGCGGGAGAAGAGGATGCCAAGCTGCAAAAAATGGCGACAGTGTTTGGTTATGTCAAACAGTCTGCGCCAGAACCGCTTATCGTTGATGATGCTGATACCGCTTCACACCACACCACTTCAACATTGATACCGTTTGAAACGACACCAGACGTAGCCATTCCACAACGCCCGCCAGCCCGTTTTTTGCGGGTCAATAAAATCACCCGTGTAACAGAGCCTGACAAACAAGCGTCGGACTATCTGCATGACCCCGCCATGCGTTTATTGCCTAATGCAAACAGCACGGATTCATACCATTTTGCACCGCCACCACCCTTATTGCCGCTCTCACGCCTTATTCCGTTTTTGTTGAATAGCCTCGGGGTGTCTCGCACCAGCAAACGTTTGGATCAGCAACAACTGGCACGCCAAGTGGCATTGGGTAAAGCGTTGCAGCGTTTACCGCAAATGTCGCGCCAACATTGGGCGCAACGTTTGCATATTATTGTGGATGCAGGGCTGCATTTAGAACCGTATTGGGGCGATTTTGCGCGTGTCATCCAACAATTCAAGGCGTTGTTGGGTGAGGATGCTGTTGACGCTATCCGTTTTGAGGATACGGCTTGGTCTGGGGAAATACCTGATTGCATCCCGTGGCCGGGGCAGGCGGATGACGAGTGGCAACAGTGGCAACTCCCACCAGCGGATGTACCGATTTTGGTCTTGGGGGATTTGGGGGTAACAGCCGATAATGTTAGTGCCAGTGCCAACTGGTCACGCTTGCTCAAGGTATTGCGTTCGCATCCTGCACCACTATTGACGCTCAGCCCGGTGATGCGCTCCCCGCGCCAGCGGTGGCTATGCCGCACATTCAAGCCACACCCTTTAAATGATGCTTATCGGTTGCCGCGTCATCCGGGGCAAAATGGCTTTGCGCTGACGGCAGCTTCATCTGTTCCCATGAGTGAGATTCTGGCTTTATTGTCGTGTTTGCCGGTAGTGGATACGGGGTTATTGCGGCGTTTGCGGCTGGCATTGCATTGGGGCGGTAGTGAACGGGAAAGCGAAATCTGGAATCACCCTGACATTCGCCGCATTGGGTTAGGTATCCGTTTGGATGAGCGGGTAGCGGAACGTTACCGCCAAGACTATCAAACGCATTTCGCCGGTTCGCAGCAAGCCGAAACATTGTGGCAGCTTGTGCAGGCGCATCATGTCGGTGCTTTTGAGGGGTTGCGGCAACTGGAAAAACTGAATCAGTGTGTGTTGGAACAGCGCGATGATGCCGCGTTACGGGACTATCTGCAACGCTTGTGTGCCACTGTTACCCAAGAGGGACAAGGTTCGGCACGGCATAAAATCTTGGTAATGCAATGCCGCACTATTCTGGCTTCTAAACCAGAAAGTATCTGGCGCAGTGAGCATAATGAGCTGGCGTACCACTTGTTTGGGGTGGCTTACGCAGAAGAAATTCGGGCGGGTAAGTGGCCTGAGCAATTGGAAAAAGGCTTTGATCCGGCACGATTGCAGTGGGTGCTGGATGCAACAGCGCGGGAAGAATGGGTTCAGTGGCAGGTAGTGCAAGTCGGTGATCAGGGGCAATTTAAGCTACAACAAGTCGGTGATGGTGGTGAGGTATACGCGCCAATAACAACATTTGAAGCACTGAAACAA
>JBEUIR010000482.1:0-1910 GCA_040415395.1 Candidatus Thiothrix namsaraevi | reverse complement strand
TTCCTTACTGAAGGGCGTATGGGGCAACTGGTCTTTCTGGTGTTGCTCGCCTTATTTATTTTTCAGTATTACCAAGGGCAATTGCTGAAATCGGTATTGCTGAGCGGCTTATTGCTCATGACTTTAGCGCCCGCCGCCTACCTGTTCAGCCCCGTGGTACAAGAGCGCGTCAATCAGGCGATCCACGAGGTGAAACACTATCAACAAGAACCCAATTCCAGCGTAGGACTAAGGGTCATTATGCTCTTAAATTCCATTGAAATTATTAAAGAAAATCCCGTTTTCGGCGTAGGTACAGGGGATTATCGGCAGGAATACCGCCGTGTGAATCAACAAAACTTTCCCGAAGCCACACGCGGCGAAGAGCTGAAACATTCGCATAATGTGTATATACAAGAAATGGTGCTGTTTGGGATATTCGGTTTAGCCGTGTTGTTTTACTTGTTTTACACGATGTTCAAACATTATCAGCATTCATCCAACCCGCTGCGACCGATGATGCTGGCATTTACCGTATTCTATTTTGTGATATTTTTTACGGATGGCTATATCATGGATCATTACTTAACGTTTCTATTTTTGTGGTTAGGTGCGCTGTTATTCGCGGATTATGAACATCAGTATGGCTAAACAGATTCTCGTCATTATCCGCCGCTCCAACGGCGATGTATTGTTAAGTTCAGCATTGCTACAACAGTTACAGGATTATTATGCAGGGGTAGACATTGATTTACTCATCAATGACGACACCTTAGGCATTGCCAAAGCCTTGCCAGCGGTACGCCGTATTTATTGCTATTCCTATGCATGGAAAACCTTGCCTTGGTGGGCGCGAGTGCGCCAACAAGTCGGCTTAATGCGCCAACTGTGGCGGCGCTATGATCTGGCAATTTCCCTCACCACTACCGATAGCAGTGTGTTGTATGCGCGACTCGCAGGGCGGCAAGCCATCAGCCTGATGGAAACAGAAGCCCATAAAAACTGGTGGAAACAACGCTTACTCGATGGTTATTATTATCTTGACCCAACGCAACACGTCATTCTCAACCATTTAAAAGCCTTAAACGTGTTGCAGATTCCGCAAGATAAGGTAATAACGCACATTCACTATAGCGCTGAAGCCTTGCAGCGGGTGCAAGCTAAACTCCATGATCAGGGCATCCGCACGTTTTTAATTTTCCACCCCTCGGCTCAGTATGCCTACAAAATTTATCCAGACACCTTACGCCAACAATTGCTAGACCAACTCAATGAATTAGGCATACCGATTGTAGTGACAGGCGCAAACACAGCGTTGGATCTACACATCAAAGCCACACTGCCAGACTTGGACAATCTCTACGATTTTATTGGGGAAACCAGTCTGGATGAGTACATTGCGCTCAGCCATCTCGCCAGCGCTTATGTGGGTGGGGATACCCTGAATATGCACATTGCAGCCGCGCAAGATAAACCTATTTTTGCGATTTTCGGCCCTACCCTGCTACCTATTTGGTCGCCGTGGAATAATGCGTTGCAAACGGCGGCGACATACAGCCAACCGCAACAAACCTACGGCAATATCACCATTTTTCAAGCTAATATGCCGTGCGTACCGTGTGGAAAAGCCGGTTGTGACGATCAACACGGTCGCAGCGAGTGCCTTTACAAGATAAACCCTGCGCTCATCAGTACCGCAGTTAGTAACTGGATGAAAAACATTCCAAAAGAGAATATTCATGACCAAGATTAGCGGCCTAGTCATCACGTATAACGAAGCCAAACACATTCGCGCCTGCCTTGAATCGCTGCGGCAAGTCTGTGATGAAATCATCGTGATTGACTCCCTCAGCAGCGATGACACCGTAGCCATTGCCGCCGAACTGGGTGCGAAGGTATATGCACAAGCATTCCTCGGCTACGGCCCACAG
>JBEUIR010000481.1:0-1919 GCA_040415395.1 Candidatus Thiothrix namsaraevi | reverse complement strand
GGAACGTGCTTACGAAGAAGTCATTGATTTCATTGCTGGTGGCACGACACCTGGCAAAATTATTGCATTCCGCCCGTCGGAAGCATCCAAGGCACGGGTGAGTGAACTAATCTACAAATCCAAAAATGCCAGTATTTCTTCCGAAGAAAAGGACGAGCTTAGTCACTACATGCAATTAGAACACCTGATGCGCTTGGCAAAAGCTCGCGCCCAGCGGTATGTGGTGCAATGAGTTCGACTTACATCAGTGCAGACTTGCGCCGACTGGTCACAGCGCGGGCAGGTAATACCTGTGAATATTGCCGGATTCATGAGGACGATACGTTTTTTGGTTGTCACATTGACCATGTAATCAGCGAAAAGCACGGCGGCTTGACGACTGAAGAGAATTTAGCCGTTGCTTGTTCTCCCTGTAATTTGTACAAGGGCAGTGACGTTGGTTCTGTGACAACAGCCGGTGTGTTCACACGCTTTTTTCATCCACGCACCGATGATTGGCATGAGCATTTTGTATTGGTGGGGGCGGTGCTGGAAGCCCGTACAGCAATTGGCGAAGTTACTGCCCGTATCCTTCAGTTCAATACACCTGAGCGCATCTTGGAACGACAAGCACTGCTTGAAGTTGGGCGATATTCTGTTGATGTTAAACGGTGAATGTGTATTTTAGATGACCACGGTATTCCTGTCAGGCTCAATCACCATTACCCGTTTGAACAACGTCATACTGGCACGTTTGCAAAACATCATTGATAAACAGTTTGCGATTGTGGTGGGTGATGCCAACGGTGCAGACAAGGCATTGCAAAAACACCTGACGACCTTGCAATACCCACACGTCACGGTATTTTGTGCCGGAAATGTTTGCCGCAATAATCTGGGTAACTGGCCTGTGAAACACATCAGTGTGGATGCCAATATAACCGGACGCGCCTTTTACACCCAAAAAGACAAAGCAATGGCGCAGCTTGCCGATTACGGTTTTGTGCTGTGGGATGGTAAAAGCCCCGGTTCATTCAATAATGTGCTGGCATTTCTGAAACAGCGCAAAAAAGCCTTGGTCTATTTCGCACCCGATAGCGCGTTTTACCCCGTTTCCAGCGTAGACGATGCCCGCACCTTATTGGATAAATGCGACCCCGCAGCCGTAGCGGAAATAGACAAAAAGATCAGACTGACAGCCACCTTGCAAACATTGGATGGCATGGCACAAAACACCCTCAGTTTTGCCGCACCATCGCCGGATGAGCGCAAACAGCGTTATTATCAGGCAACCCGCAACCACAATTACCGCGCCAGTTTGCGGCTGGAAGGGCTATCCTTACCGGATGACATTGCCGCTTTGCCCTTGCCAGCAACGGCGCAAGGCATGGCAACCCTGATCCAGCAAACCAAAGACCGCTATGCACAGTAAGCATGAGATAGCCGAAGACCCCGCCTGTTACAGCGGCACAAGCACGCTGGTCAACAAGCTGGGCTTGCAGGACAGCCGCACCTTGGCAGAGGCAGAAGCGGTGTTGAGCTACCTACGCGCTGAATCCTTCGATACGCGCTTGCAGGTATTTGATTTGCCAGCCTTGCAAGCCATTCACCACCACCTGTTTCAAGACCTGTACCCGTGGGCAGGCGAATTGCGTTCCACCGACCTGAGCAAGGGTAATACCCGCTTTTGTGCTGCCGCTTACATCGAAACCGAAGCTAACAAACTGCTGGGCAAACTGGCGCAGGAAAATTGTCTGGTCGGTTTGCCCCTACCCACTTTTGTCGAACGGCTGGCGCATTACTACTGCGAACTGAACGTGATTCACCCTTTCCGCGAAGGCAACGGACGGGCGCAACGCCTGTTCTTCGATTTGCTGGCAATCAACGCCGGATTCGGGCTGAATTGGGCAAAGGTGGAGCGTAGCGAATGGGTGGAGGCG
>JBEUIR010000480.1:0-1922 GCA_040415395.1 Candidatus Thiothrix namsaraevi | reverse complement strand
TCCAGACATCCATGAAGTCTTGAAGTGCGTCCTCTGCTGTGCCGATGTAGACCAATAGTGTTTTATCGTTCATGTTTCACCCAACCCTAACCAATGGCGCTTTGACACTTAATTCTGGGCTTGCAATCCTTCCGTTATGGCATACCATGCCATTATGATCGTGATGAACTTCATTCAATGGCTTGGATATATTGGTGAGGGACTTTTTAGACGATGTAAAGAGGGTAAAACATGAACGATAAAACACTATTGGTCTACATCGGCACAGCAGAGGACGCACTTCAAGACTTCATGGATGTCTGGAAAAGCGGTAAACCCGCCAGCCCCGTCAACCGCTTGAGCTTTGAAAGCATGGCTGGCTTCATGCGGGCATTCACCCCCAAACGCTGGGAACTGCTGGATGTTCTGAAACGACGTGGTGAGCAAAGCATCAATCAATTGGCGCAATTGTTAGGGCGCGATTACAAAAATGTGCATACCGACATTCAAACCCTGCATGAATTGGGGTTGGTGCAAAAAGACAAAAATGGGCTGGTGTTCGTCCCTTGGGATGAAATAGAAACCCATTTCAAATTGGGGATGGTAGCGTGATTTAAGCCCTATCACGGGCAAAGCAAATACCGCCACGCCGCCACAACCCTGATAGTTACCCCGTCTTCCTGCCACTGCGCGTCCTCATCTCGCGTCACAATCACCCCTTGCTGAACGCCGCAAAAACGGCAAGCTGCCAACAATCCCGCTACCTCCCGCGCACGGGTGGCGGGATCACCCAACTCATAACACACCTGCATCGGCAACAACTCGCCCGTTGGTTGCCGCACCACAAAATCGCACTCCTGCGCCCCTTTTACGAACAGTAATTCCAACCCTTGCTTGCGTAACTCCATTGCCATCAGATTTTCCAGCAACTTGCCTTTATCCTGCCCCGCTCGCCAGCTAAAGGCACTGATCAAGCCGTTATCGACGATATAGGCTTTTTTGTCGCCTAATTCACGCCGCACCAATGACGGGTCATATTTATACGCCAATTGCAGCAAGTAAATCGCACTCGCTTGTTCCAAATATTGGTGCAAGGTGTCTTTACTGACGCGAAATCCAGCGGACTTGAGTTCGTTATGAACTTTGCTGACTGACAACGGGCTGGTCACACCTTCGATGCAACGCCGTAGAAAAAACTTGAGTGCTTGCACGTTACGTTCCTGATAACGCTCGATCAGGTCGCGATAGATCATCACATCGAAATATTCGGTCAGCAGTTTGCGGCGGATGTTGCCATCATCCAGCAACACCACCTCAGGAAAGCCCCCGTGCAGCAGAAATTGTTCAAAAGCAACGTTGATTAATGCGATGGATTGAGAAGAATGCACGTCAGGCACAATCCCCTGAAACCCCAGATATTCGCCAAATGACAGCGGAAATACTTCATAACGCAAGGTTCTGCCCCGCAAGGCAGTCGCGATTTCGCTCCCTAGCAATTTGCTGTTAGACCCCGTAATAAACAAATGGCGCGACACACTGTCATCCAGCCGCCGCACAAATAATTCCCAGTGTGGAATATTCTGGATTTCGTCAAAGAAAAAATAGCACTGTGCTAAATCCAATGCTGGATACAATTCACGGTAAGCCTGCACAATCAAATCAAGCTCGTGAGTCGCGAGATCCAACCGCTCATCCTCAAAATTTAGGTAAACAATCTGTTCACGCGGCACGGTTTCACGTAATTGTTTAATGGCTTGCAAGAGGAACGATGACTTGCCGCTACGCCGCACGCCCGTCAATGTCACCACTTTGTTGAGGTGCAGGGGGATGTCTAACAGGCGTGGTTTCAGCACGGGAATATCACGCAGATGAAAGTCACGGAGCAAGGTTTTTAGCAGTTCTTTCTTAGTCATACTGCTATTTTAGTCGAAATCTTCCTTATT
>JBEUIR010000479.1:0-1930 GCA_040415395.1 Candidatus Thiothrix namsaraevi | reverse complement strand
GAAACCAAGAAAAAATTGGAAGAGTTAATTACTTGGGCAACACCTATCCTGACTCGTAACCACGAATACCTGTGGATGGAAATTAACGGTTTCCCCTACCCCCTCAAAGCCGAAAATCTGGATGACATCATCAAAGCCATGCAAGTACAGGAATAATCTCCCATGAGCACCACCTCAAGCGCGGAGCTACGTTTAACCTTCTCCAATCCGCGCTTGATGGTGCGGGATGACAACACCGAACGGGTAGCGGCTGATACCCAAATGGTGTTTACCCTAAATGGTGTGGCTGTCGCTCAAAGTGAGCCATTTCCGTTTGTTGCGCCCATCGGCTTGCTGGAGGCGGATGACATCAAGTGGTATCTGGAAAGCTACTACATCTGGCCTGTCGGCTTATTCAAAGAACGGGCAGAACGGATTGAACGGTATTTTCCGCAATGGGGCGACAAACTGCTGACAGCAATAACGGCTTCACCTTCAGCACAAGCTGTTTTCCAACAATGGCTTGATGCATTATCAAACCATGAACCTGTCTTCAGCTTGTATGTGCAACTGAGCGATACACCAGAAGCCAAAACAGCCGCCAGCCGTTTGTTGGGGTTTCCGTGGGAACTGTTACGCTACCATGACCAATACTTGCTTACGCATAATCCACCTGTGCGAATTCGGCGTAATCTGCCAAGGTTAGATACACCCTCCGTTACTCCATACGCTCAAAACCAGACGGTTCTTCGTGTCTTAGCAGTGAGTCCGCGCCCTTCTCAAGCCGGTTACATTGATCACCGAGCCAGTATCAAGCCCTTGGTGGAGGCAGTGGAAAGTTTGGGTAAACGGGTAGAATTGGTGCGCGTAAACCCACCGACATTTGACCAACTGAAAACTGAACTTCGTCAGGCACAAGCGGATGGCAATCCCTTTCATGTACTGCATTTTGACGGGCATGGGGTATTTGATACCAAGACAGGCAGGGGCGCATTGTGTTTTGAACATCCACTGGACAATAAGAAGTTACTGCCTGAGTTTGTGAAGCGGATTTATGCCGATGATTTGGCGGCATTACTAACCGAATTCCCCCTGCCATTGGTATTTCTGGAAGCCTGCCAAACCGGGCAAAGTGAAGCAGAGAAACAAGAGCATACCGACCCAAATGCATCGGTAGCGGCAGCCTTGTTGCAAGCGGGTGTGGCTTCCGTCATTGCCATGAGCCATAGCGTATTGGTGGAAACGGCGCGACGGTTTGTCAGCACGTTTTACCAACAACTGGCGGAGGGACAACGGATTGGATCAGCCGTATTAACGGGTAGACAAGCCCTAATGCAATCCACCGACCGTATCAATATTGCCGGGGCAGGAACGTTACAAATGCAGGACTGGTTTGTGCCAGTGCTGTATCAACGGGAAGATGACCCACGCTTATTCAGCCATGCGCTACAACTGCCCGATGAAACAGAACCGAAATGGTTGTTGGGTGATTTACCAGAAACGCCCAAACACACCTTCATTGGGCGTAGCCGTGACCTGCTAAAACTCGAACGCCTATTGGATAGGCAACCTTATGCTGTCATCCGTGGTATGGGAGGTACCGGCAAAACAGCCGTGGCAGTAGAACTGGCTCGCTGGTTATTGCAATGCCGCCGTTTTGAGCGTTGCGCCTTTGTGAGTGTGGAAACCTACACCCATAAACGCGCTATTGTAGACATTCTCGGCAAGCAGTTGGTGAGTGAAAAATACAGCGTAGCGGAATACGGCGATGATCTGGATGCCGCTTTGCAGCCGATCATACAAGTGTTGCAAACCCAGCGTACCCTGCTAGTCATCGACAATATGGAATCGTTGCTGGCAGATGCGGGGAATACTGAGCCTGTGTTAGCTCTAGCTGATAGGTTAATAAAATCTGTTCCTCAAACTCGCTTATTGTTTACATCCTATGAGG
>JBEUIR010000478.1:0-1930 GCA_040415395.1 Candidatus Thiothrix namsaraevi | reverse complement strand
TGCTGCGCCCAAATAGTAAAATCCAGCACCACAATGGCAATCAACACCGTCAGCCACAACGGCAAGTTGACGACTTGTAGCAACCCCCACCCCTGACTTTCCACAAAGACTGCCAAGCCTACCGCCCCCGCCGGAACCACTAAACGGGTTAACAACGTGCCTAGTGCAATCACCCCGAAATTATTTGACCAACGGTAAGCCTTGCTGACTGACAACGCACGGCGGGGCGCGACCCATTCCCACGTCGCCATAATGGCTAAAACACCCAACATCATTGCCATGCGGATAACCGGCTCTTGTTGCATTAACCAGTCGTACATTATCGGTTTTACCTTGCTTTAATGGATCCGCTGGCATATTAACACGGTTATTTGCGCTGCCCATATTGCCTCGCAGAATTGATTAAAAATCGCGTTCGACGTGCAGCGCATTCGACACAATGTCACCTGCCACCATCCATGCGCCCAGTGCTAACCCTTCGTAAATGTCTTCGTCGCTGTAGCCCAATGCCCGTAGTGCATCGACATCCGCTTGCGTGGTGCTGTTAGAATCTTTCACTGCTTTGAGGATGAAAAGTAGCAGTACCGTTTCACGTTTGACAAATTCGGGTTCTGCATACTGTGCTTGATGAATTCCCATTTTTGGCGCAAGTGGAAGGGCACGGCAATGAATAACCGTATTCTCCTTCCGCTAGGGCTATGTGTTTTGAGCCTGTGCATTTGCATAAATATCCAATATCGTTGACAGAACCCGGCTCAATCGTAACGATTTCGAGTATTTCCCCCACAGCTAAGCGACGCAGTGAGCGGGCAGTATGCACTAACGGAAGCGGGCATCCCATGCGTCTAGCATCAAGGGATCTGCTATCTGTGGGTGTTTTGGTGCGTTGGGTAGTACTGGTGTTGACTTCATTGAGTCGAACATAGCCAGCAGTAGAGGCATCATTATTGTGAAAATACCATTGAGTATTCTCCGAATGCTGTATGGCATACCACATCTGATCGAGGGTATCCCAGTCAATGATACCTGCAAGCGTATTTGGCATTAACTCGATAGATTGAGTTGAGGTGGCGTTATTCGCTAACATGTTGCAACTCCCTACGATTTACGGATCAAAAAAAGCCTGTCCAAATGACAGAAGCCGCGAAAAAGAAAAAAAGCGCATGGAATTGCTCGTCATGTATTTTTTCATAGGTATTATCCGTGGTTTGGTTGGCTGGATTTAACTGACCGGTCGGTTAAATTTCAGTGTAAATTTTTTAGGTGGCCGCAGGCTCTTCAATGCGGATGGTCAACATGGCAATACCCAGTTCACGTATCAATTCGGGATCATTACGGGTTTTTGCCAGCAACATTAAACCCTCAATGAAGGCAAACATCGCCGCTGCGGTGGCAACCGTATCGCACGGGGCAATTTCCCCCGTCTTCACCCCTTGCTCCAGCACGGTTCTCAGCGACATTTCCATTTGCTGCAACAAACCATTGAGTCGCTGGCGGATAACTTCATCCTGAGTACTCATTTCCGAGGACATATTCCCGAAGGGGCAACCTAGCGTTTTGCCGATTTGCTCTTTGGTGTTTTTCTGAAATAGATAAATATTTTCCAACAGTGCATTCAGTTGCTGCATCGCAGGCCAATCAGAGCGAAACGAACGGGAGAAAATTTCCTGTTTTGAAATAATGAAAAACTCATCCAGCACCGCCAATGTCAGTTCCTGCTTGGAAGGAAAAAAGTGGTAGAAACTGCCTTTCTGCACTCCCGCCACGTCACAAATTTCCTTCACACCCACGTTACCGTAACTGCGCGAGTAGAGCAGTTCGCGGGCACTATTGAGCAGGCGTTGGCGGGTGTCGGTTACGGTATTCATAGGAACATCTTAGTTGACCAGTCGGTAAAATATAAGTGTGGTTACAGTACAAATCTACCGTA
>JBEUIR010000477.1:0-1935 GCA_040415395.1 Candidatus Thiothrix namsaraevi | reverse complement strand
TAATGAATGAACTGCGCAGCAACCCTAAGTAGTTAATCAAACGAAACCTTATGAACTACCGCAACCACTTTTCCCCCCGTCAATTCCCCACTACCTGGGCATCCGCTTGGGGTGAAGACCGCTACGGCTTGTGGATGACGCTTGCCTATCAGGGGGCAAGCCTCACTTTTCGTTGGATTATCCCCGGCACATTCATGATGGGTTCGCCCGATGGTTCAAAAAAAGATGAACCAGCAGAAAAAGGGCGGGCAAGTTGGGAAGATCAGCACGAAGTTACTTTGAAAGAGGGTTTCTGGTTGGCAGATACCCCAGTTACACAGGCATTCTGGCAGGCAGTAAACGGTGACAACCCCAGCCATTTCAAAGACGATGATTCACAGCCGGTAGAAAGCGTCAGTTGGGATGACGTACAGGCATTCATCCAAAAACTTAACCAACTCCACCCTGATTTAACCGTGCGCTTGCCGTGGGAAGCCGAATGGGAACACGCCTGCCGTGCCGGAACCAAGACAGCCTTTCATTTCGGCGATGAAATTGATGCCAGTAAAGCCAATTACCGGTGAGTCTGGGAGGTGAAGGACAGCAAGAGTTATGAAGATGATAAGGAATGGGGAAAAGATGCCCCAAAGAAAACCACTCCCGCCAAAAACTATCCGACCAACCCTTGGGGTTTGTACGACATGCACGGCAACGTCTGGGAGTTGTGTCAGGACGAATGGCGGAAGCATCTTGGTTCGGAGTCAGTTACTCTTAGCCCCTCTACCTTAGGGAGAGGGGTTGGGGTGAGGGAACCCCCGGAGGGGGAGCAGGGGCTGCGCGTGGTGCGCGGCGGCTCGTGGTTCAACGGAGGCAGGGTCTGCCGATCCGCCTGCCGCCTCAGGTTCTCGCCCGACCTCCGTAATGACTCCCTTGGTTTTCGGCTTGCCCTAGGTCATCCGAGTTCAAGCGCGGCGGAGCCGCCAAACAGGTAGAGGAGGGCGGGCAGCCAGCCTGCGGCGCTTCTGCTACACTAACCCCAACCAACAGCCACCGACACCACCTCATGCCCAAACATTTCAACACCACCGACCCGGTCATACCCAGTGAGCATTACTGCATCGACCCCATGCAACGTATGGATTGGGCTGAAATTCACTCACTGATTGCCGCCAAAAAGTTCTTTGTCCTGCACGCCCCACGCCAAACCGGCAAAACCAGCACCTTGCTGGCAATGATGGATACCCTTAATCAGTCCGGCGAATACACTGCGCTCTACATCAATGTGGAAGCCGCCCAAGCTGCGCGTAATGATGTGGCACTGGGGATGAAGACGATTCTTGGCACACTCGCCGATGGCGCGTATTACCGCCTGCAAGACGACCGCCTGAATCAATGGCTGGAAGCAATATGGCAAAAACACGGCGCAACCGGGGCGCTCAAAGCCATCCTCAACCGCTGGGCGCAAGCATCCGCCTTGCCGATTGTGCTCATGATCGACGAAGTGGATGCCCTTGTCGGTGACACGCTGATTTCCCTGTTACGCCAATTGCGCGAAGGCTACATCGGTCGCCCCGGCGTACCGTTTGTGCAAAGCGTCATCCTCTGCGGCGTGCGGGATGTGCGTGATTACCGTATCCATACCTCCCACCATGAAATCATTACCGGCGGCAGTGCTTTCAACGTCAAGGCTAAATCCTTGGTAATGGGCAGCTTTAGCCGTGCTGAAGTCGAAATCTTGTACGCACAACATACCGCCGAAACCGGGCAGGTGTTTTCCCCAGAAATCTCAAAGGCGCAGACAGTGACCAGTCGCTTAACCCAGACGCAGTGGAATACGTGCGTGATTTGGGCTTGATTGAACGCGCCAGTAACGGTGCTATCCGCATCAGCAACCGAATTTATCAGGAAGTGATTCCGCGTGAATTGTCGTGGGGCAGCCAAATGGCGATTACCCAA
>JBEUIR010000476.1:0-1935 GCA_040415395.1 Candidatus Thiothrix namsaraevi | reverse complement strand
CGTGACCCGAAAGCACGTTCCCGCCTTGCTGCTTATTACGATGGGGATTTGAGTGAGCCATTGGTGATCGAATCTCTGCTCGGCAAAGGCACGATTGTCACCCCTTTACGCCAGTACCGCCAAGAACACCTGCGCATTTGCCGCCCTGCCACGCTGACTTGGCAGGATGCGGATAAGGTGGTGAATTTCGGGATAGAACACCTCGGCATGGGCTATGACGTGCGCCAATTATTGGATTTGGCACGCTTTATTTTTCCGTATGCGATTTTGCCGCGTTGCTGGCGTTCAAGCTTGTTTCAACACAATGCGGGGCAACCCACGCACATTGTGTGTTCGAGCATGATTGCGCGGTGTTTTCAGCAAGTGCATTACCCGATTTTGCCGATTGTGCGTAACGCGCAGCAGGATGAAGTGCGCTTTTATGAGCGCAATTTCCGCCTGATTACGCCTAGCGATTTTGACTACTCACCTTACTTTTCGATCATTAAATACCCGGCATGGAACACGGGGCGCGAACCCGCGTACCGAACTTTGCCTTGGCACCAAGATAAGGAGGCTTCCCATGAGTTGGTTAACCCAATACCGGCAGCAATACCTGAGCCGCCCGGTTATGCGCCTGATGAAACAGCAATTACCGCCGATCTCGCAGACGGAACAGGACGCGCTAGACAGCGGCAACGTCTGGTGGGACTCCGAACTCTTTTCCGGCAAGCCGGATTGGGGACGTTTGCACGCTCTCTCCATTAGCAAGCTGACGGCGGAAGAACAGGCGTTTCTCGATGGTCCGGTGGAAGAGTTGTGCCGCCGTTTGGATGATTGGCAGATTACCCACGAACTCCTTGATTTGCCAACGGATATTTGGGAGTTCCTCAAGCAGCAGCGTTTTTTTGGCATGATTATCCCCAAAGCATACGGCGGTTTGGGCTTTTCTGCTTTGGCGCATTCGCAAGTGGTGATGAAAGTTTCCAGCCGCAGTGCAACTGCTGCTGTCACGGTGATGGTGCCGAATTCACTTGGCCCCGGCGAATTACTGCTGAAATACGGTACAACCGCGCAAAAGGATTATTACCTGCCACGCTTGGTGGATGGGCGCGAAATTCCGTGCTTTGCGCTGACCGGCCCCGAAGCGGGCAGCGATGCGAGTTCGATTCCCGATAGCGGCGTGGTGTGCCGTCAGGATTTCAACGGGGAAACGGCGGTGTTGGGGATTCGTCTGAATTGGGAAAAGCGTTATATCACCTTAGCGCCGATTGCGACCTTGCTGGGGCTGGCGTTCCAGCTTTATGACCCGGAACATTTGCTGGGGGATAAGGAGGAACTGGGGATTAGTGTGGCGCTGATTCCGACGAATCACCCCGGTGTGGAAATTGGCACACGGCATTTCCCGCTGAATATTCCGTTCCAAAATGGCCCGAATTACGGGCGTGATGTGTTCATTCCCATCGACTGGCTGATTGGCGGGCAAGCGCAAGCGGGCAAAGGTTGGCGGATGTTGGTGGAATGTTTGGGTGAAGGGCGCGGTATTTCCCTGCCTGCCTTGTCCACGGGAGCGGCGAAAGTGGCAGCGCGTTATACCGGTGCGTATGCACGGGTGCGCCAGCAATTCGGGATGCCGATTGGCTATTTTGAAGGCGTGGAAGAACCCTTAGCGCGAATTCTCGGCAACACCTACCTCATGGATGCGGGGCGCATTCTCACCGCTACCGCGATTGATCAGGGGCAACGCCCGGCAGTGATTACCGCGCTGTTGAAATACCAGTTGACCGAGCGGATGCGGCGACTGATCAATGATGCGATGGATATTTCCGGCGGGGCAGGGATTTGCATGGGGCCTTCCAACTATTTGGCGCGGGCGTATCAGTCGATTCCGATTGGAATTACGGTGGAAGGCGCGAATATTCTCACCCGTTCGCTGATCGTGTTTGGGCAGGGGGC
>JBEUIR010000475.1:0-1938 GCA_040415395.1 Candidatus Thiothrix namsaraevi | reverse complement strand
TTCAGGTGGTAGGTGATGGCCCTATGTGTCAAGCTACCCTGAGACTACCCCGATAGCAAAATAAATGTAGAATCGGGTCAAGACACAGGAAGCAAGACGATGCCGAAACCAACCAGTGAATTACCGGACAACCAAGTAGTGCCGAACCCACGCTATGAAAAGCGCACGTACCGCTATTTCAGTGCAGCGGATAAGAAACGCATCCTTGCCGAGGCTGATGCCTGCGCCCACGGCGAGTTGGGCGAACTGCTACGCCGTGAAAAGGTTTACACGAGTCAGCAACGACAACCCGTTCAGCGAAAGCCAGTTCAAGACCTGCAAACAACAACCCGATTACCCTGGACGCTTTGCCAGTGTCAGCCATGCGCGGGAATGGTTTGCCGACTACGTGGAATGGTACAACTTCGACCACCAACACAGTGGCTTGGCTTTCTTCACCCCGGAACAAGTGTTCACGAATCGCGTGGGCGACGTGGCGATCTGCCGCCACACAGCACTGCAAACCGCTTATGAAACCACCCCAAAGCGGTTCATCAACGGTGCGCCTGTCGTCAAGTTGCCGCCCAAGGAAGTGTGGATCAATCCAGCACACCCTGATGAAGCAGATGAAAATATAGCGGTAAATTTTCCAACATTGACTGCGGCTAAAAAAGCCATTTTGTAGTTTTATTTTTTAACAGACTGGTCTCAATTTGCTTGACAAGTTCCGATGGTATTCGATTCGACCCCCAAACAGTTCCGCCATGCGATTTTAAGTGAGCCAGAAAGTTTCATCTTCGAAATGCACTTCAATGCAAATTTTGTGTTTAGGGGGGTAAAAAATGACATTTCCTTGTCGATTCATGTATTTTGACTTCCTCAATGGTGTTTTACACAGGCGGAAACCGTAACTGCGAAAACGTCCGACCTGCCTGTATTGCCCTACGTTCAATCTCAGCAGCCGATTCCACCAAACCTTTTTGTTCCAGAAATTGCAAAAAGGCACGAGTGCTGATCTTGTGGCAATGTTCCGGTAACAAAAAACTAGCGCGGGCAATCTTGTGGTCTTCAAACAGAAAAATGCCCGTCGGTGGCTCAGAAATTAAGGCAAAATCGGTCATCACCTCCTGTACCGCCAGTTCGCCGAGATTGGCTTTACGCGGCAATGCGCCCGTCGCTAAGGCTTGCGTGTAGCGTTGGAAAACACGGGTTTCCCGTACAACTAAAGGCTGTTGTGCCACCCACTGGGCAATTTTTTGACTGGTAGGCGTTGCATGACGAGTCACTTCATACAGCACCATATCGACCATTTGCACTGACCAACCGGGTAACAGCAGTACATCCAGCGCATTCGCGTAAGCCAGAGTGATCAACGGGCCTGCATCTGCCAGCAGGATGATGGAACGATCAGCCATTTGCGACCGCCAGTGGCAACGCATTCAGAACCTCGACCATTCCCTGTGTCACGTTATCCGGTAAGCGCGGCATGGGTAGGTGTGCCTGCACCATTAACAGAAATAAATCTTCGGCACTCTCAATCCCCAACGCCTCCATTGCTTGCAGATCGTCGATTTTGCCCAATGAAAAATTCAATAGCGTGCGGAAATTCTGGTTACTGACAACTTCCGCAGCCTCAAAAGTTTCCACCAGATAGCGTAATTCCGCATTGAACAGTGCGTTAATGGAAGTATCGGATTTCGCCGCAATCACCTTGGCACGGCGCAACAAATCGCGGTCAACAGAACCCGTGAAATTAACGGTGGTAGACATAGAAATACTCGCTTATCAATAACACAGAATAGAGTATAGCACATGATTCTGTGTTAAATGGCGCAGAGGAATACAGTGGTGGCGTTTGTTAATGCCGACCCCGCCACACCAACGGTTCCCGCAACCGCGCCGCATAATCCGCAATGTGCAAATGACCTTCCGGCTTAATTTCAGCAGCAACATCATACT
>JBEUIR010000474.1:0-1950 GCA_040415395.1 Candidatus Thiothrix namsaraevi | reverse complement strand
GGAAAAGCCGCCCACGCATCCAACGGCGGTATCAGCAAAAACAACGTGCCGCCGCCACGCAACGTGCCACTGACCGCCGCAAACGCATTCACATCAAAGCCACTATGCGCATCAAACACCAGCGCATCACACTCTTGCCCCAACAGGGTATGCGCTTTCTTGATCGCATTCCCCGTCAGCCAAAACACCTCGCCATCCGCAGGCAGCAGGCATTGCACCCGCTGCAAGCATTGCGTCTGAGAACCTTCGATCAGCTCCAGACGACGCGGCAGGTTATTTATACGGCATCCCGCCCGCTTTCGCCGGTACGGATACGAATAGCCTGCTCCACCGGCAACACAAAAATCTTGCCATCGCCAATCTTACCGGTGTGTGCCGCTTTTTGAATCGCTTCAATCGCCGTATCCACGTCTTCTTCCTTGACCACGATTTCCAGCTTCACTTTGGGTAAAAAATCCACCACGTATTCCGCACCACGGTACAACTCGGTGTGACCTTTTTGCCGCCCAAAACCTTTCACTTCACTGGCAGTCATCCCAGTGACACCAACTTCGGTTAGGGCTTCGCGCACATCGTCCAATTTGAACGGTTTAATAATCGCCTGAATCAGCTTCATGCTCACTCCTTTGGGGGGTTAAAAGGTAAATTTTTACGCCAAGCAGAGGTAATCGGGTAACGCCAATCCTTACCAAAGCCGCGCCCGCTAATGCGCACGCCCGGTGCTGCCTGCCGCCGTTTGTATTCGCTCAATAGTACCAGATTCACCACGCGGCGCACGGTTGCCGCATCGAATCCGCTGGCAATAATATCCTCAAGCACCTCATCACCCTCGATGAAACGCCGTAAAATTGCATCCAACACCTCATACGGTGGCAACGAATCCTGATCCACCTGCCCCGGCGCGAGTTCAGCAGAAGGCGGGCGCGCAATCACTCGCTGCGGAATCGCCTGCCCCAAGGTATTGCGGTATTCCGCCAACGCATACACCTGCATTTTGTACACATCTTTCAGCGGTGAAAACGCCCCTGCCATATCGCCATACAACGTGGCATAACCCACCGCGCTCTCGCTCTTATTGCTGGTAGACAGCAACAAACTGCCCAACTTATTCGACAGCGACATTAGCAACACCCCGCGAATCCGCGCCTGCAAATTCTGCTCAGTCACATCCACCGGGCGATCACCAAATTCCGGCGCTAACAGGGTGGTGAAACTGTCGTAAATCGACGCAATCGGTATATTGCGGTAACGCACTCCCAGCCAGGCCGCTTGCTGTTGCGCATCTTCCAAACTCATGCCAGAGGTATAATGGAACGGCATCATCACCGCCTCGACATTTTCCGCCCCCAACGCATCCACCGCTAACGCCAACACCAAGGCGGAATCAATGCCACCCGATAAGCCTAGCAATACGCTGGAAAAACCGTTTTTGCGGACATAATCGCGGATACCTGTGGTAAGGGCTTTGTAGATAAGAGGGGTAAGATCGGAGGGCGTATGCAATACGCCCCTACAACTGCGCCCTATCTCCCACTCTTGAACAAACACGCCTGCCGCAAACGCCTCTGCTCGAAACACGATATTTCCCGCCGCATCCAGCAACATCGAATCGCCATCGAACACCAGCTCATCCTGCCCACCGACCAGATTCACATACGCCAGTGGACATTGATTATTAGCCGCCTGCCGTTGCAGCAATGCTGCCCGTTGCGCTTGCTTATCGTAACTAAACGGCGACGCATTCAATACACACAACACCTCCGCCCCCGCTGCCACCGCCGCTTGAGCAGGCGCATCCTCCCAAATATCCTCGCAAATCAGGATACCGACCTTAACGCCCGCCACCTCCACCACTAAGGATTGTTCACCCGGCGTAAAATAACGTTTTTCATCAAACACGCGGTAATTGGGCAAACACTGCTTGCTGTATTCCGCCACCACCTGCCCATC
>JBEUIR010000473.1:0-1953 GCA_040415395.1 Candidatus Thiothrix namsaraevi | reverse complement strand
ATGGCGGTGGCGTGGTGTTGGCGTTGGGCTGTCCAGTCGTTCATGCGGGTGAGTTGGATGCGCCCGATGACGGCTTGCATTTCCAACATTCGCCAGTTGGTGCCAAAGCTGTCGTGTAGCCAGCGGAAACCGGGCAGGTGTTGACGTTCGTAGACGGCTTCCCAGCTTTTGCCGTGGTCTTTGTAGCTCCACATGCTTGACCAGAGTTCACGGTCGTTGGTGGTGATCATGCCGCCTTCGCCGCCAGTGGTCATGATTTTGTCTTGGCAGAATGACCATGCGCCGATGTGCCCGATGCTGCCGACCATGCGCCCTTGGTAGGTTGCGCCGTGGGCTTGGGCGCAGTCTTCGATGACATAAAGGTTATGTTGGGTGGCGAGTTGCATGATGGCATCCATGTCGCACGGCCAGCCTGCGAGGTGGACGCAGATAATGGCGCGGGTGCGCGGGGTGATCATGGGGGCGATGGTGGCAGCGGTGATGTTTTGGCTGTCGCGGTCAATGTCGGCAAACACGGGGATAGCCCCTGCGGTGACGATGCAGGAGACCGAGGCTAGGAAGGTGCGGGAGGTGACGATGACTTCATCGCCTTGCCCGACCTCCAACGCTTTTAAGGCAACATCGAGGGCGACGGTGCCGTTGGCTAGGGCAATCGCGTGTGCTGTGCCGCACCATGCGGCGAATTCTTTTTCAAATTCGCGGCATTCGTTGCCTGTCCAGTAGTTGACTTTGTTGGAGAGGAGAGTGCGGGAAACGGCATCGGCTTCTTCTGGGGTGAAGGATGGCCAGGGGGGGAGTTGGGTGTTTAGCATGGTTTGGCTTTCTTGGGTTGCGTTTTACCCTCACCCCAACCCCTCTCCCAAAGGTAGAGGGGCTAAGACAGATTGAGTTCCGGCTCCCCCTCTACCTCTGGGAGAGGGGGTTGGGGGTGAGGGGCTTTATTTAGGCCGTGCCGGACAACCGACGACGGTGACGTTATCCGGTAAGTTTTTGGTGACGACTGCACCAGCCCCGACGGTGACATTGCGACCGATGGTGAGGTAGGGCAGGATGGTTGCACCCGCACCAATTAGGCATTCTCTGCCGAGGGTGACACCGCCGCCGAGGGTAGCAGCGGGGGCAATGTGGCAAAAATCACCGATGACGCAATCATGATCGACGACGGCGTTATGGTTGATGATGCAGCCATCACCAAGACGGGTATCAGGGCCGATGATTGTGCCAGCAGTAATGAGGCTACCTAAACCGATTTTTGTACCGGGATAAAGGGTCGCACGTGGGTGGATAGCCGTTTCTGGCAGGATGCCGACGCTACGCCATTCGCTTTGCAGGCGGCTACGGATGGCGTTATTACCAATCGCGAAATGGATGGCGTAGGGGTATAAGTCCTGAAGCTGTGGTGGAGAGAGTATAGAAATACCACACAGTTCCCCACGCGCTTTGTCGTCGATGAAGTTTTGAACTTTTGTGCCGCTTTGGGTCAGGGTGTGAAAAGCGACTTTGCCGTGACCGCCTGCGCCGTAGATGTAGATGAAGAACATGGTGATGCTACGGGGTAATGCCTGATTCTGGCCAGAATGTCTCATCCATGAAGGTTTCATAGGTCCACGGGCAGTTTTCGGGGAAAATTTCAGGAGCAAGACCGGTTTCACGCACTGCTCCCGACACGGCATATTCGTAAGCTGACTCAATCACTTCGACTAGTTTGCTTTTTAAACCGGGGTTTTCCTTGAGGTGTTTATTAATGCGCTTGCGCTGTTCGATAATGGTAAATTTCCAGCTACGCCCTTGGTAGGCGGGTTGGTATTGCCATTTCAGCAAGTGCATGAGTAGGGTTTCCAAAAAGGATTCTAAGGCACGCTTTTCGGATTTACTCATGTCTTCGATTTCCTCGATGATGTGTTCCCAGTCTACTTGGTCAAATTTGCGTTCGCGCAGGAGTTGAGATTGTTG
>JBEUIR010000472.1:0-1959 GCA_040415395.1 Candidatus Thiothrix namsaraevi | reverse complement strand
CAGAGGTTGCGTCCATCGACGACCCCAAGGGATAGCACTTTGTAGGGCGATAGGTTATCCAGTATTCGCGCTACTTCTTCACGACCGCGCACCGCATCCACGTGCAAGCCTGCCACCGGCAGACGGCACGCCAGTTGCAAGTTGTCACGCAATTCACCGAAATAGCTGGCTAACAACAGGTTCAGGCTGCGGGTTTGCAGTTGATGGTAGGCGGATTCAAACGCATTTTGCCATGCCAGTGGTAGATCCAAGACCAGAATGGGTTCGTCGATTTGTACCCATTCCACCCCAAGGGCAGCGAGGCGTTGCAATATGTTCGCGTACACCGGCAAAAGGCGCGGCAATAATGCTAATTTGTCGAAGTCTTGCCCTTTGACCTTGCTCAACCACAGGTAGGACAGCGGCCCTAGCAGGACAGGTTTGGGGGTGAAACCTGCGGCTTGGGCTTCTGTGACTTGCTCCAGCAATTGGGTGGAAGCCAGATGGAAGTCGCTGTCTACGGCCAGTTCCGGCACAATGTAGTGGTAGTTGGTGTCAAACCATTTGGTCATTTCACAGGCAAAAGTGGGTTCGCCGGTGGGGGCGCGTCCCCGTGCCATGCGGAAATACTGGTCAAGTTCGTTTGCCTCTTGCCCTTGTTGGAAACGCGGTGGAATATTGCCGAGCATCAGGCTGGTGTTTAATACATGGTCGTACAGGGCAAAGTCCCCTACTGGGACAAGATCCAGCCCTGCTTGCTGCTGGATGTTCCAGTGCTGTTGGCGCAAGCGGTAGGCAGTGGTCAGTAGTGTGTCAGCGTTGCTTATACCTTTCCAGTAGGATTCGAGGGCAAATTTCAGTTCACGGTTCGCACCCATGCGCGGGAAGCCGAGGTTGTGGAGTCGCATACAGATTCTTCCATTGAATGACAGGAAACCGCATTGTGCCGGGTGTAAACAATGAATAGAATCGCATTTTTCTCAGTAACTCATGAGCAAATCTCATTATGGACATTGCCCACCTACGCATTATTCACGCCTTGCACCAGCATCAAACCTTAGGTGCTGCCGCTACCGCTTTGTGCTTGACCCAATCGGCGTTGTCCCACCGCATGAAAGCCTTGGAGCACGAAATCGGCATTGCCTTTTGGAACAAACAGGGGCAACGCCTAAGCCTTACCCCCGCTGGGCAAGAATTGCTACGACTGGCGCAGCGGGTTTTGCCAGAAATTGAGGTCACGCGCAGTCGCCTCAAACTGATGGTGGATGGGCGCGGCGGGCGCTTGCACATTGCGGTCGAATGTTTGCCGTGTGCGCAATGGTTGAATCCCGCACTGGCAACGTTTATGCGTGAATGGGGGGCGATTGATGTGGATGTGGTCAGCCAATACCGGTTTTCCGCCTTGCCTGCCTTATTGGATTACCAGATTGATGCCTGCCTGACACCCGATGCGCTGCCGCACGGTGATTTGCATCACGAGCCGCTGTTTCGTTACCCGCTGTGTTTGGCGGTCAGTAAGCAGCATCGTCTGGCGATGCAACCAAGCTTTACGGCTAGCGATTTGGCAGAAGAAACCTTGCTGACCTACCCGGTGGAGCGCAGCCGCTTGGATGTGTTTACCCACCTGTTGCAACCCGCCGGTTTGGAGCCGCGTTACCATAAAACCGTGGGGGATACGGAGTTAATGCTGGGCATGGTTGCCAGTGGGCGCGGGGTGGCGGTGATACCGGCTTGGCTGGCGGAACGCAGCGCCTGCTGCGAGGCGTTACAGCTTGTGTTTCCTGCTGAACCCTTGACCAAGCAACTGATGCTGGTGGTGCGCAAGGAAGACATGCAGAAGCCTTGGTTGCAGGGGTTTATTGCGTTGTTGCGGCGCTGAGGTGGACTCACTCCCCGTACAACTGCCGTTTCAACCCGCTACGATTCAAGATAGTGGTAGCAATTTCTTCAATCGAAACTGCGGTGGTATTGACGTAAGGA
>JBEUIR010000471.1:0-1959 GCA_040415395.1 Candidatus Thiothrix namsaraevi | reverse complement strand
GTCCGCCACACCCGTTAATAACCGCATGAACGACCTCAAGAATCAGGTCGCTTTCATTACCGAAGGGCGGGATGATGCGCTGGCGGATCATGGGCTAACCAGTATCGAACAGACCTTGCGCAAGGCTCAAAGCCGCTTCAACGCATGGGTCAAGCAGAAACCGGAACAGCGCACCGCTGGGGCATTACTGGACAGCCTGAATTTCGACTATTTCAAACTGCTGGACTTGCTGACCATTGCCCGTTCACGCAAGCACATCGAGAAATATTACGGCACGGCAGACATCGGCAAATTCCCGCAACGTCTCAAGCCACACAACATCAAAGCGGACATTGACAGCAACAGCCAATTTCCGCCGCTTCATGCCATTAACCGCACCATCCGCCGCCTGCATCTGGGGGCTTATTCCCCGTTGAAATACGTGCGGGCAGACAAGCGCGATGAATACAGCCGCCAGTACGACCAAGCGGTAAAAGGTGGGCAAGGCGGCGTATTCCGGCAGGCTGACCGGGAAGAAAGCCTCATCCACCTGATGCGCGTCAACTTGCTCAAGCGCATGGAAAGCTCGATCCACGCCTTTCATTTGACGGTCAATAGCTTGCTGGAACAGGTTGATGCCCTGCTGGAGAAGGTGGAACAGCACCAGACCACCGAAATTGAAGAACTCAGCATCGAAAACCTTGACCTCGACAGCCCAGATGCGGATGCGCTGCTGATCGGCAACAAGATCAAGGTACTGATTCAGGACATGGATTTGGTCAGATGGAGGCAGGACTTGCAGGAAGACCGCTATCAACTGCAACACCTACTGGAAGAGTCACAAGCGATTAGTCCGGCACGGGATGCCAAGCTGCACGAGTTGCAGGCATTGATCCGTTCCAAGATCAACCAACCCATCAATCCCGGCAACCGCAAGGTGATCATTTTCACCGCCTTTGCTGACACCGCCATCTACTTGTACCAACAGCTTGCACCGTGGGCATTGCAGGAGCTGGGTGTGCATGGCGCATTGGTGACAGGTTCGGGCAGCAACAAGACCACGTTAAAAGGAGTCAACACTGACTTGGGCAGTTTGCTGATGCACTTCTCGCCCATTTCCAAGGAACGCGACAAGATCATTACCGGGGATACACCGCAAATCGACCTGCTGATTGCTACCGATTGCATTTCCGAAGGGCAAAACCTGCAAGACTGCGACACGTTGATCAACTACGACATCCACTGGAATCCGGTACGCATCATCCAACGCTTCGGGCGGATTGACCGTTTAGGCTCAAAGAATACCCGCATCCAGCTTGTGAATTTCTGGCCTAACATGGCACTGGATGAATACATCAACCTCGAAGCACGGGTCAGCGGGCGTATGGTGCTGCTCGACATTTCCGCGACGGGTGAGGAAAACATCATTGTGCAGGATGAAGCCAGCCAGATGAATGACCTCGAATACCGCCGCAAACAACTGGAACAGCTACAGGAAACCGTGCTTGATCTGGAAGACTTGGCAGGCGGGGTTTCCATCACCGACCTGACACTCAACGACTTCCGCATGGATTTGTCGGCTTACATGAAAGCCTATCAGGGTGTGCTGGAACAATCGCCAATGGGATTGTTTGCGGTTGCCAGCCTTGACGATGCGTTGCGGAATGACGGCTTAGAACCGGGGGTGATTTTCTGCCTGAAGAACATCCGTAACCCCGTGCAGACTGATAGCAGCTACGCGCTTGCCCCACATTTTTTGGTGTATGTCACCGCAGAGGGTGAGGTGAAACACCCATTCACCGCTACCCGACAAGTGCTGGATAGCCTGAAAAAGCTGGCAGTACGGCATACTGTGCCGGATGAAACCGCCATCGACGCCTTCAACCGCAGCACCCGCAAAGGGGCAGATATGCAGCCCTATCAGCAGTTACTGGCAAAGGCTATCGACAGCATTGCAGGCAAGAGTCAGGAAACCGGGGT
>JBEUIR010000470.1:0-1966 GCA_040415395.1 Candidatus Thiothrix namsaraevi | reverse complement strand
CGCACATGACACAGCTCATGACGCTGTAACCACCAGCTTTGCGCATAGCTCACCTGCTGCACCTTAAAAATCGGCAGGCAGTAATAATTCACCCCAATCAGCCCGTTGCGGATATACAGAAACTGACTATCCAACGCATACCCCCAGCGCCGCCAACGCAACACGCTCAGCAAGCCGATCCACACCCCAAGCAGTAACGCAACATTCGCCCATAGCGGCGAATCGGGGCGCAACAGCCATTGCGACACCCCGACCAACACAAGACAGAACAAAAACGGTCGGATTAAAAACCGCCAGTTAATCGGCGCAAACCCCACCTCGGCTAAACGCTGTGCTGGCAACGCCTCCGCCAACAATGCTTGTGCATCCTGCGGCGTAACGGCGGGAACCATAATCCGCCCTGCATCCGCTAAACCTGCCTGCGGTGCTTGAATTTGCTCAAAGCGCACATTGCAACGCCCAAACACCCGCTCCAGCCAGCTTTGCTGAAACTGCACCCATTGCAAGCGCGACAGTTTCATACTCACTTCGTGGCGCGTAAACAAACCACACCGTTGGATATAACGCTCACCACGCTGCACCAAGCTGTAATCAAAAAAGCTCAACATCGCGCCCGCCACCGATAACAACGCCATGAACATCACCACCAACAACGCAATGCCCACCATTAGCACAATCAACCACCCCAGCGACTGCTGCGTCGGGTCAAAATACTGCACCACATCAATGCCCGACGTTTCCAGCCGTTCACCAATCCGCTCCAGCGCGTTATCCCAAAACGGTGTCGTTGCTGCCAAAAACACCCACACCCGATTATTGCTAATCCCATAAATCAACAAATCGCCCAGACTGCGCCGATTCAGTAAGCGTTCGTTGGGGATTGTCTCCGTCACCTCCTCAATATCGCTGGCAATCGTAGTGACGGTCTCTTGGGTAATCGTGGTAGTTGAATGCGCGGCATAAATGGCGTGTTGCAAGGCTTCCGCTTGTGAACGCGACAAAGCAACAAGCTGCGCCTCGTCGCGACTCGAACCAGCCGTATCCAACTGCACCATCACATGATCCGTGAAGCGGTAATATAAAGGCTGCTCCAGTTTCACATTTTGAATGCGCTCAAACGGCAGGTTGAGCTGGGTTTTTTGAATAATCCCCGCCTGAATATCCACCGTGTCGCCACTCACCCGAAACTGGTAAAAATAATAGCGCAACACTGCAATACCCGCGAACACCCCCAAGCCAAGCACAATCGCGCCCAGCGTCAGCAGTGGCGAATCCTGCAAGCCCCGATACGTAAAAATGGTGAGTGGAATGAGGTAAAACACACTGCCAAACACCGCCTGCAAACTTTGCAGACTGAAATACAGCAAGGCGATCGGCGATAAATGCTGCCAATTTTCCAGCTTTTGCAGCGCATTATCCACCATGCTGTAAATCCTGATGCTGCAAAATAAACTGCCGCAAGCCTTGCGCCTGCTCGATGGGCAAACCGGGGATGGCAAACGTATACGTACCGCTACCGGCACTGAACACCTGCAAGGTTGCCAACCCCGCACTGCGCTCAAGCGGGCCGCGTTTCAGCTCAATGTGTTGAATACGGGTCAGCGGCTGAATCACCGTATGCCGAAACAATAAACCCCAACGAAACCCCACATCATGCTCACGCAAGGCATACGCCACGCGCTGATCGGCAAAAATACCATACACACTGTACAGCACACTCAAGGCGATCAACCCCAGCATCACCCAACCCGCCAAAGGCTGATAATCAGCGGTAATAGCAGACAACAAGGTGTATTCACTGACGAACCAGATAATAAGCAATACCAGCGTTACCAATAGATTTAGCATGGCATTGAGCGGCATATAGCGCGGCGAGAGTGCCTGCCAGTCGAACTGTTCAACATCGGGTAAGTCTGCCAATGGCACGTTGGCGTTACTGAAAGGTAGGTTTTGCATAGTGCTTCAT
>JBEUIR010000469.1:0-1969 GCA_040415395.1 Candidatus Thiothrix namsaraevi | reverse complement strand
TCCTCATTCTCTGGTGTGGTCTGTTGATCTTGGCAACGGCGAATACGTTAGCTATTGAGCAAACACCGCTCGCCACTGCTATTGCTTTAAGCAAAGCAGAACAAGCATGGCTCGAAAAACGCCAAGGCGCACCGCTGCGCTATTGCTTCAGCCCTGTCTGGAAACCTTACGATTTCTTGGAAGATGGCAAGCACAAAGGCATTTTCGCCGACTACTTGCAATTCCTCTCTCAGCGGTTGAATATCCCCTTGCAACCAGTGGTTAGCAATAGTTGGCACGAAGCCTTGCAGTTTGCCAGCGAACGCAAGTGTGATTTGATCTCAGGTGCAGTCAAAACACCTGAGCGTGAAGCCTATCTGGCGTTTACCACGCCGTATTACCTGACCACGCATGTTCTATTAGCCAAACCTGACCAACCGTTCATCCAGTCGATTGCGGACATTGCGGATAGAAAAATCGCAGTACCAGCCAAGGGAGCCATCGCGGATACATTGCGGCAAACGTATCCTGCTACCACTTTTATTGGCGTGAAATCACCAGAACTGCTGTTCAAAACGGTCGAAAGTGGTGATGCCTATGCTGGGGTAGCGTCCCTCGAGCATGGGGTGAAAATTGTCCAGCAAGGTTTGTATAACCTGAAAATCATCGGCAAACTCGATGACACCTACCCCATTTCCATCGCGGTGCGCAATGATGCCCCCGAACTTCTCAGCATCATGCAAAAAGGGGTCGATTCACTGACCCAGACCGACCATAACACCATTAAGCGCACCTGGAGTTCAGTCAATCTTATTGACAGCACCGACTATTCCCTGATCTGGAAAGTCTCCATTATTGCGACGCTCTTATTGCTGGGGATCTTTTACTGGAATCGCAAACTGACCCGCTTGAATACCGCGCTGCAACAAGCCAAGGAAGAGGCGGATCGCGCCAATCAAGCCAAAAGCGAGTTTCTGGCAAACATGAGCCATGAAATCCGTACCCCGATGAACGCAATGATTGGCTTGGGATATTTGCTGCAACAGACCGAACTCACGGCACAACAAGCCGATTACATCAACAAAATGCAGGCATCCTCCCAACTCTTGCTGGGGGTTATCGACGATATTCTGGATGTCGCCAAAATAGAAGCCGGTAAGCTTGCGCTCAACCCCATCGCGTTTCGGCTCAGTGATGTGTTGCAGCAACTAAGCTACTTGTTTGAAGAACAAGCGCGGCAAAAAGGCTTGGGGTTTCAAATTCAAGTTGCTGAGGATGTGCCGACCTGTTTGATTGGCGACCCGCAACGCTTAACGCAAATTTTGCTGAATTTGGTGAGTAACGCCATCAAGTTCGCCGATGCGGGTGAGGTGTGTATTCGGGTGACGCGCTTGCAGGCTGACGCTGCCATTGTCCGGCTGCAATTCAGCGTGAGCGACACCGGTATGGGTATCAGTGTGGCGCAACAGGCGAAACTGTTTAAACCGTTTTCGCAAGTCGATAGTTCCTTCTCACGTCGTCACGGCGGCAGCGGCTTGGGGTTAGCCATCAGTCAATCGCTGGCGCGGCTGATGGGTGGCGAGATCACCTTGGAAAGCGCAGTCGGGCAAGGCAGCACGTTTAGTTTCAGCGTTGCGTTTACAGCGTGTGTTGATATTGCGCCGATTAATACACCCTTCGCACAAGCCACGGGGCTGTTCAACGCGGTACAGGTCTTATTGGTGGAAGATGACCTGCTGAATCAAATGGTGGCGGGTGAATTATTGCAGCGCTTAGGCGTGACGGTCACGGTAGCGAATAATGGGTTCGAAGCGTTGGAAGCTTTGGAGAAAAATACGTTCCATTTGGTGTTTATGGATATTCAAATGCCAAAAATGGATGGCTATCAAGCGGTTAAGCTGATTCGCCAACAGCCGCAATGGTTGCATTTACCGATTGTTGCCATGACTGCCCACGCGATTTCCACCGAGCGGGCGAAGTGCATTGCGGC
>JBEUIR010000468.1:0-1979 GCA_040415395.1 Candidatus Thiothrix namsaraevi | reverse complement strand
TGGGTTGTGAAATGGTATTATGTGCGTGAATCTGCCCAGTGTCTGACCGAGCTGGCAGGTTTGCGGCGCAACTATCAGGATGCGAGCGCTGATAATACGTATCTGCGTAATAAAACCCGCCAACTGGAAAAAGTGTTACGCAAAATTGGCACACCACCAGCGGACAGTGAATACGGTCAGTTTTTGGAGCTGAGGAAAACCCTCGAACAGACCCGTCGGGAATATCAGGAATTGCTGGAACAATACCACCAGCAAGAAGAAACCTTGGCTGATTGGCAGGTTAAATTACAGCGTAACCAAGAGGCATTGGCTACCTTACAAGCTGAGCCACTTATGGAAAAAACCGAGCCGTTGCTGGCGGTAGCGGATTTACAGGAGCCAACGGTGCTCAGGTATGACGACCTGACCCGTATTCAAGGTATTAGCCAACAATTGGCCAGTCACTTGAAAGCGCTGGGCATTGTTACCTACCGCCAAGTGGCAGAATTCACGGCGGATGATGTGCAGCATATTCAGCGCATTATCGGTAGCGAACGTTACCAGCCGCCAGATAGCTGGGTGCAAGATGCCCGTGCTTTGTGCTGACTTAAAATTTTGCAGGCTTTTGGTAGGTACGCACAATCAGAAAACCTTTTTTCAGTTCAGCGTGGTAAATCAAGCCGATGTCACGGCTGCTATCGGTGCCTTTAAAGTAAGTTTCACGTTCTAGCGTGGCAGGTTGCCACCAAGGGGCTGGGGGCTGTTGTGTCATAAACGTACTTTGCAAAATATCAGTACTCAAGTCTTGCTGTGTCAGACCATTTTGACGGATGAAATATTCCACTGCCGCACGTTCCGTTTCAAACATAAACCATGAGGTATTGCCTTGTGCTGAGGTTTGGCTGCTGGCTTGCACGTTGATCACGTTAGCAGGCTCGGTGCCAAACCAATTGGCAAGCGCTTGCTTGGCACGTTCGGGGTCGGCAGTGCGCAAGGTGGTTTTGGATGCCGGAAAAAACTGTTCCGCAATATACGGTGTGAGCGCGAGACTGACACCCGCAAGGATGACTAATGCCATTAAGGCTGGAAAAAAGTATTTCATAATGACTCAAGTGGTTGCAGTTTGAATAAGTGTAGCGCATTCGCAGTGGTCACTTCAGCAATGCGTTCAAGGCTTTCCCCGCGCAATTCTGCCAGACTTGCCGCAATCACGGGCAGGCGCGTGGGGTCATTACGCTTGCCGCGCCAGGCACTATCTGGCTGATCGGGAGCATCTGTCTCCAGCAGTAATGCCTCCAAAGGGACATTGCTGAGTACGTTGCGCAGACGCTGAGCGCGAGGATACGTCATCGTGCCGCCTACACCCAAATAAAATCCTAGCTTGATCAGTGTATCGGCTTGCTGCTGACTGCCTGCAAAACTGTGAATCACACCACTTAAATTTTTTTTGCCAGAAAAGCGCCGAATGTGTTTGAGAACACAGTCAAGCGAACGGCGGGCATGGATAATGAGCGGCAGCCCGAATTCACGGGCTAAGCTTAAGTGGGCGATAAATAGGGATTCCTGTTGTGCTACATCCAGTTCGGGCAGGTAAAAATCCAACCCACATTCGCCAATGGCGACGGGTTGTTCCTGCTCCAACCAGTGACGTAATGACACAAGATCATCAGGGGTATGTTCAGCAAGATACACGGGGTGCAAACCATAAGTGGCATGAAAATGAGGCGACATGGCACAAATATCACGTAGCCGTGACCAATGTTTGGAACTAACAGCAGGAAAAATCAGGTCGCTAACGCCAAGTGTGTTCATTTTATCTACTAATAACGACCGTTCGTCAGCAAAATCAGGTTCGTCAAAGTGGCAATGTGTGTCGATTAATCTCATGTGCGCTAAAATACAATATTGTGAAAGTAATGAACAGGATAGTATAGGTGATGTGCTTGGTGGTACGGATGCTGCCGTTCGGGAATGATGAGCCGTCTGGCTCACCTTTGATC
>JBEUIR010000467.1:0-1981 GCA_040415395.1 Candidatus Thiothrix namsaraevi | reverse complement strand
TGACCAAAGACGGCAAGTTGAAACACTTTCTGACTATCGAAGGTTTGCCGCCGCTATTGTTGGAAGAGATCCTTGACCGCGCCGAACAATTCGTCACCTTGCCGAATAAACAGCAGAAAAAAGCCCCGCTGCTGCGCGGCAAAACGGTCATGAACCTGTTTTTCGAGAACTCCACCCGTACCCGCGTGACCTTTGAAATCGCCGCGCAACGCCTCGGCGCGGATGTCACCAACCTCGATATTCGCACCTCGTCCGCGTCTAAGGGTGAAACTTTGCTGGATACAGTGCGCAATTTGGAAGCGATGAATGCCGATATGTTCGTGGTGCGCCATGAGCACGCGGGCGCGGCGCATTTCATTGCCCGTTACTGCGCCCCGCACATTAGCGTGCTGAACGCGGGTGATGGGCGGCATTCGCACCCTACCCAAGCGATGTTGGATATGTTCACCATCCGCCAAAAGAAGGGCAGTTTCCAGCCTTTGAAAGTGGCAATTGTGGGCGATGTGCTGCATTCGCGGGTGGCGCGTTCGCAAATCCACGCGCTGACCACCTTGGCAACCGGCGAAGTGCGCGTGGTTGCCCCGAAAACGCTCGTGCCTGCGGGTATTGAGAAAATGGGCGTGAACGTGTTCCACCACATGGAAGAAGGCATTGAGGACGTGGATGTGGTGATTATGCTGCGCCTGCAACGTGAACGGATGCAGACCGCGCTGCTGCCCTCCGAACGCGAATTTTTCAAGCTCTACGGCTTGACCGAAGCCCGCATGAAACACGCCAAGCCCGACGCGATTGTGATGCACCCCGGCCCGATTAATCGCGGCGTGGAAATTGATTCACGGGTTGCCGATGGAATGCAGTCGGTGATTTTGGAACAAGTCACCAACGGCATTGCGGTGCGCATGGCGGTGATGTCGATGATTATGGGACCACAAGGGGGTGCGGCATGAGCCTATTGATACGCAACGCACGGGTAATTGACCCCGCCAGCGGCTTGGATGGGCAGCGCACATTGTTGATTGACGGCGGGCGGATTGCGGCGATTGCTGAAACGTCCGCTGCGTTTGTTGCCGATGAAGAAATCAATGCTAAGGGTCTGTGGGTATTTCCGGGGGCGATTGATTTGTCGGCGTGGTTACGCGAGCCGGGGTTGGATCAGAAAGCGACTCTGGCAAGTGAAACGTTCGCTGCCGCCACCAGTGGCATTACCACCCTGTGTTACCAACCGGAACCGCGTGCCAGCTTTGACAATGCCGCGCAGGTGAAGCTGATTTACGATTTGAATCGCCGTTCGCAATACGCCAATGTCGAAGTATTGGGCAATTTGACCCAAGGGTTGAAAGGCGAACAACTGAGCAATATGGCGAGTCTGAAACGCGCCGGTTGCGTGGGAGTGAGCAATGGGCTGCAACCGTTTCATAGCCTGCAAACCTTGCGGCGGGCGATGGAGTATGCCGCCACGCACGACTTGACGGTGTTCATTTATCCCTTGGAACATGCGCTGGCAGCGGGTGGGTATATGCACGAAGGTGAAGTGTCGGCACGTTTAGGGTTGCCCGCGATTCCTTCGGCAGCGGAAACCGTGGCAGTGGCACAAACCTTGGCACTTGCCAGCCATACGGGGGCGAAGGTACATTTTTGCCGGTTATCAGCACGTCTGAGTGTGCGCTTGGTGCGTCAAGCCAAGGCCAGTGACCTTGAGATTACTGCCGATGTCGCCGCGCACCAATTGTTCTTGACCGATCGCGATGTCAGCGATTTTAACCCGCTGTGCCATGTGATGCCGCCGTTGCGCTCTACCCGCGATTTGGAGGCTCTGCGTGAAGGGCTGGCGGATGGCACGATTGATGCGATTTGTTCTGACCATCAGCCGCACGAAGTCGATGCTAAACTTGCGCCATTTCAGCAAACCGAACCGGGGATTTCCGCGCTGGAAACTTTGTTGCCATTGACCTTGCGACTGGTGGAGGATGGCGTATTGAGC
>JBEUIR010000466.1:0-1994 GCA_040415395.1 Candidatus Thiothrix namsaraevi | reverse complement strand
GAAAAGCTCTACAACCACCTGCTGTACGGCATTTCCATCACCGAATTTGTTGACGGCAAAAAAGCCAACCCGACCATTGCCCTGATCGACTGGCACAACCCCGTCAACAACCATTTCAGCTTTACCGAAGAATTCAGCATTACCCGCGCTGGCGGTGTCGATACGCGCCGCCCGGATATTGTGTGTTTCGTCAACGGCATCCCACTGGTGGTGATTGAAGCCAAACGCCCCAATGGTCACGCGAAAAAAGCCCCGACCATCGACGAAGGCATTTCACAAAGCCTGCGCAACCAACGCCCCGACGAAATCCCGCACCTGTTCGCCTACAGCCAATTATTGCTCTCCATCAACGGTGCAGAAGGTCGTTACGCAACCTGTGCCACCCCCAGCAAATTCTGGTCAGCATGGCGCGAGGAAGACATCAGCCCCGCTGAAATGCACGCCATCAAAAACCGTCCGCTGACTGCACTACAAACCGAACTCCTGTTTGCCCACCGCACCGCCCAAGATTGGGCATGGTATCAGGCATGGAGTGCCGCTGAATTGGCAGTGACCGGGCAAGATCACCTGCTCATTAGCCTATTGCAGCCACAACGCTTGCTGGAAATGGTGCGGCTTTACACCCTGTTCGATAAAAAGGTTGGGAAAATTGTTGCACGTTATCAGCAGGTGTTTGCGATTAAACGGCTGATTGAGCGATTGACGGGGAAAGACCCCACCCCAACCCTCCCCTTGCCAGGGGAGGGAGCAAGAAATAAGCACGGCACTCTTAACTCCTCCCCCTGGCAAGGGGGAGGTTGGGAGGGGGTCAATTCTCGGCAAGGGGGAGGCCGGGAGGGGGTCTCTTCACGCGGCGGCGTGATCTGGCACACCACCGGCTCAGGCAAATCCTTCACAATGGTATTCCTGAGCAAGGCCCTGATCCTGCACGACTCCCTCAAGCACTGCCGCATTCTGGTTGTCACCGACCGGGTGGATTTGGAAAGCCAACTCAGTAAAACCTTCACCTCCGGCGGCGAATTAGCCAGTAAAAAAGACAAAGAAGCGGCAATGGCAACCTCCGGCAAACGCCTTGCCGAACAGATTGGCAAAGGCACGGAACGCATCATGTTTTCCCTGATCCAAAAATTTAACAGTGCCACCAAACTCCCCGAATGCCGCAACCCCAGCCCGAATATCATTGTGCTGATCGACGAAGGCCACCGCAGCCAAGGCGGAGAAAACCACATCCGCATGAAACAGGCATTGCCCAAAGCCGCGTTTGTAGCGTTCACTGGTACGCCCTTGCTGAAAGACGACAAGACCGAAGGCAAATTCGGCAAAATCATTCACGCCTACACCATGCAACGCGCCGTGGATGACCAGACCGTTACGCCCTTGTTGTACGAAGAACGCATCCCCGATCTGGATGTCAACGAACGCGCCATTGATAGCTGGTTTGAACGCATTACTGAAGGCTTGACCGCTGAACAAAAAACCGACCTGAAACGCAAGTTTGCCCGCAAAGGCGAAATCTACAGCGTGGATGACCGCATCCGCTTGATTGCACTCGACATTGCCAACCACTTCGTGAAAAACATCGACGACGGCTTGAAAGGGCAACTCGCTTGCGACAGCAAAGCCTCCGCCATCAAGTACAAACAATACCTCGACGAAGCCGGGTTATTTGAATCCGCCGTAGTCATGAGTCCGCCCGATACCCGCGAAGGCAATACCGATGTGGACGAAGTTGCCTTGCCCGCCGTGACCAAATGGTGGAAAGACAATATTGGTTCAGCCGACGAACAAACCTACACCAAAGCCATCATTGAACGTTTCGACAAAGACGAGGCGTTGAAGCTGCTGATTGTGGTTGACAAGCTGCTGACGGGTTTTGACGAACCGAAAAACACCGTGCTGTATATCGACAAGCCGTTAAAGCAACACAACCTGATTCAAGCGATTGCGCGAGTGAACCGTTTGCACCCGCTGAAAAAGTTTGGCTTGCTGATCGA
>JBEUIR010000465.1:0-1994 GCA_040415395.1 Candidatus Thiothrix namsaraevi | reverse complement strand
CGCTATTTGGCAGGTAACGTGCGAGTGCCGCAAACGGCATTCTTCCGCCAGCCGTATGAGTTGACCGTGATTGCGCCGGATGGTGTGGCGGATGCAGCCGCGAAAATTGCCCTGACCCCGCTGACACTGGCGGCGGATGGCGTAACCGCTGTGCTGGGCGGGATTGTGCTTGCGCCGTTTTTTGGGTTGTTAATGGTGTCCGGCGGGCTGTGAACCAGTAACACTTTCCACCGCCACGCGCTCCCCATCCGTCAACACCATCCACGCACTGAGTTTGGGGAGCGTGGCAATCGCGGGTAATTGCAAATAGCCCTGCACTTGCTCAATACCCTCCAGTCGTTTGGCTTCCCAACCTTTGTCTTTATCGCCTTTTTTGCTGTATTTCAGCTCAATCAAATGCTGGTAATTGACCTTAAACGGGCTGCGTTCCAACAGCAAAATGTCAGGGTAACGACGGTTCATTTCGCGCTCACTCTGGATGAAATACGCCGACGATTGATACAGCAATGCCAACAAAATTGTCTTGATGTGTTCCTCATCCAGCCACAAGGAATCGCGGTTGGAGAGCAATTGCAACACCCGCGTCAATTCGGTAATCAGCGGTTGAATGTCATTGCGCAACGCCAACACTTCCACCGCCAGCAATACAGCACGGTCTGGGATAGAAATCTGATTGCGGCGTTCCAATTCCACTTTAAAGTATTGAAAATACAACTCGCGCATAACGTGGTTGGGAATGACAAACACCTCACCCGATAATGTTGCCCCGTGCAGCGAAGCGAAGCCCATGTAACCGAGCAGGCTGATGAAGTCATCGCGCTCAAAACCTTTGTCGAAGTCGAATTTCTCCGCTTGTTGCGCCACGACTTGACCTGTGGTGAGCAATTCATCCAGTACCGCGAAATTCTCATCGCGATTGCCGATGCTGAATAAGCCCAATAATTTTCCGTAGTCGGAGGCGATATTGGCATCCAACATTTTGCGGGGGTAAGCACAGCGTTTGTAGTCAAAGTTCTTGATGAAATACAGCACCATATTGGCGTTGTAGACGGTTTCAGCCGCATTGATATGAAAGCGGTAGCCGTTGTACCAATCGGTGACATCTGCCATTAATTGATTACTGTCCAAACCGCAGCTTTCCACCAAAGGCTGTAATAGGCTAACCACTTCGGCGCGGGTAAAACCCATCGCCTCATTAAACTCTTCCGTCAGGGAGACATTTTCACCGATATTAAAGCCGCTGGTCATGCTGTCGAGCATGATCGGGGTAACACCCGTAATGAAGAGCCGATCAACAATACCGCGCTGGGTGGCGGTTTTGATCGTCTCGTAGAAACTGCGCACAAAGCCGCCTTTGCCCACAATGTTTTGAAACTGCTGCAAATCATCGGCGAGGATGCTGTTGGCAAAATGGTCGTATTCGTCGATCAGGAAAAGGATTTTTTGCCCTTCGACAATCTTGAAAAAGGCTTCCATTTTTTCATGCGGTGAACTGTACGCGGCAATACTCGCCGAATCGCTGGAAGGGTAGCCATAACGTTCTAAAAAGCGTTGCAGTGCCAGTTCCACTTTGGTGTTAAAGGCGCGATAAACCGCTTCGTAGCTTTCGGTGGAAATACCGCTGAATTCCATGAACAGCACGCTGTAGCTGCTTTTCATCGGTGTGGGGTGTTTGCCAATGTATAGCTCGGCAAACAGGCTGTCGAAATCCGCCGCGTAATGGCTGTCGTAATAATATTCCATCGCCGAGAGCAGCAGACTTTTCCCAAAACGGCGTGGGCGCAGCAGAATATTATATTTTCCGCTGTCTTCCAATTGAGCAATATACGCCGTTTTATCCACGTAGGTGTAGCCACCGAGGATGACATCTTTGAAGTTGCTTAAACCGTAGGGGAGTTTCGTTTTCATGCGCGGATTGTAGCACACAAGCTGGGTATTCTTGGGCATGAGGTGATAGGATTAGCGCTCCTGATCAGAGGCTAATTCTTCCCCAT
>JBEUIR010000464.1:0-1995 GCA_040415395.1 Candidatus Thiothrix namsaraevi | reverse complement strand
AACCGCGCTACTACCAACACAACGCCATTGAAGCCACCCTCGAAGCCCTCATCAACGGCAAAGACCGCATTCTGCTAACGCTGGCAACCGGCACAGGCAAAACCGCGATAGCGTTCCAAATTGCATGGAAATTGTTCCACAGCCGCTGGAATGTCAAAGCATGGCGCGGTGAGACCAGCGTTGACCGCCAACCGCGCATCCTGTTTCTGGCGGATCGCAATATCCTCGCGAATCAAGCCTACAACGCCTTTTCCGCCTTTCCCGAAGATGCAATGGTGCGAATTTCGCCCAACGCGATCCGCAAGAAAAAAGCTGTGCCCAAAAACGGCAACCTATTTTTCACGATTTTCCAAACCTTCATGACCGACACCAAGGACGTGGCGGGCAACCCGACTCCCAGCTTTGGCGATTACCCACCCGACTTTTTCGACCTGATCATCATCGACGAATGCCACCGTGGCGGCGCGAACGACGAGGGCAGTTGGCGCGGCATCATGGAGTATTTCAGCACAGCGGTACAAATCGGCTTAACCGCCACGCCCAAGCGCGACGGCAATGTCGACACCTACAAATACTTTGGCGAAGCGGTCTACACCTACTCGCTCAAGGAAGGCATTAATGACGGCTTCCTGACCCCGTTTCGGATCAAACGCATTGTCAGCACCCTCGACGAATACACCCATGTCGCCGATGACGAAGTGCTGGAAGGCGAGGTGGAAGAAGGCAGAACTTACACCGAAGCCGAAATGAACCAGTTGGTGGAAATCGAAGACCGCGAACGCCATCGGGTCAAAACCTTCATGAACCTGATCGACCAAAGCGAAAAAACCTTGGTGTTCTGCGCCACCCAACAACACGCCTTGGCAGTGCGCAACCTAATCAACCAGATGAAACACAGCACCCAACCGAATTACTGCGTGCGCGTCGCGGCGGATGATGGCAAAGAAGGCGAACGCCTGCTGAGTGCGTTTCAGGATAACGAAAAGAACATCCCCACGATTTTGACCACTTCGCGCAAACTCTCCACCGGCGTGGATGCGCGGAATGTGCGCAATATCATCCTGATGCGCCCCGTCACCAGCATGATCGAATTCAAGCAAATTGTCGGGCGTGGCACGCGCCTATTCGATTTCAAAGACTACTTCACCCTCTACGATTTCGTGAAAGCCTACGAACACTTCAAAGACCCAGAGTGGGACGGCGAGCCGGAAGTGTGCAAAGTCTGCAATGAACGGGTGTGTATCTGCGAGGCAGGCGACAAACCCACGCCGTCAATACGCGAACCAAACGACTGCCTACAACCACCCAAACGCGCCAAAGTAAAATTGGCAGCAGGCAAAGCCGACAACATTCAAAACCTGATTTCCACCGAATTCTTGGGCGACGACGGCAAACCGATGAGCGTGCAAGATTACCTGCAACAGTTTTACACCACCTTGCCGGAATTTTTTAAGGACGAAGAAGAATTACGCGCCTTGTGGAGTCAGCCGGAAACCCGCCAAGGCTTGCTGGATGGCTTGCAGGCAAAAGGTTACGCGACAGCACAATTACAAGTGATCAGCCGTGCGGTGAATGCCGAACGCAGCGATTTGTTTGATGTGCTGGCGCATATTGCGTTTGCCTTGCCGCCGAAAACCCGTGAAGAGCGCATCGCTACACACAAAACGCGGATTTACCAAGGCTACAACTACAAACAACGCGAATTCATCGAGTTTGTGCTGGGGCATTACGTCGATGATGGCATTACCGAATTAGCCCCGACCAAGTTGAAAACTTTCATTGACCTGAAATACCAAGGCATCCGCGACATGCCCGAAGAATTGGGCAAAGCCGCTGATGTGAAAAAGTTGTTTGTGGAATTTCAGCAACGTTTGTACGCGCCGTTATAGCGCGTATTGCGCAAACAACCCACCCACATCCACCCGCGCTCGCAGTTTCGCCGCCAGCAAATACAAGCCGCCCAGTTTACGATGCAAAAACAACGCATCCGCAGGC
>JBEUIR010000463.1:0-2001 GCA_040415395.1 Candidatus Thiothrix namsaraevi | reverse complement strand
CCCCGGTTATGGGTATACATTGGATGATTTTCTAGCGATTGGTGTGCCGCCCGTACCGGCTGATTTCGCGGATTTTTGGCGTGCGCGTTACGCTCGTGCTTTGCAGGTGCATCCTTGCCCACGAATCAGGCATACGGGGACATCTCAGGCGGGTTTTGAGGTTTATAGCCTGCGCTATTTTTCTACCGATCATGCGGTTATTCGGGGGTGGGTGTTGATTCCGCAAGATCAGCCAGTAACGCGGGGCATGGTGTTTGGACACGGCTATGGCGGCTGTGATGGACCGGATTACCGTTTATGCCCGCAGGGGGCTGCTTTGCTGTTTCCGTGTTTTCGGGGGTTGGCACGTAGTCAGCATCCGTCGGTTTCCACCAATCCCGCTTTGCATGTCCTGCATGACATTGACAAGCCGCAACAGTACATTATTGGTGGTTGCGTGGATGATTTGTGGCTGGCGGTGTCGTCGATGCAGATGTTGTTTCCGGCAAGTAAGGGGCATATCGGTTATTCGGGGATCAGTTTCGGGGGCGGAATTGGGGCGTTGGCAATGCCGTGGGATGCGCGGATACAGCGAGCGCATCTGAATGTGCCGACATTTGGTCATCAACCGTTGCGTTTACAGTTACCGACGGTTGGTAGTGGTGCGGCGGTGCAGGGGTATCAGCGGCAACACGGCAATGTGTTGGATACCTTGCAGTACTACGATGCGGCGAATGCAGCGCAATGGATTCAACAGCCGATGCACCTGGCAGCGGCTTTGTTTGACCCGGCGGTTGCGCCACCGGGGCAGTTCGCGGTGTACAACGCTTTGCCAGCGGAGACGGAAAAAACGTTGTTCGTGTTGGAGGCAGGGCATTTTGATTACCCTAAGCGGGCGGTGCAGGAACAGCAGTTATTGCAGGAATTGGAAGGTTTTTTTGCGCTTTTGTAAAACGCTTGCAATATCGCCCGCTTATGATATGCCATCTAAACAGTTGTTAGCGTTTTAGAGTTGTCGTCGTCAACAGTAGGCAGGTCAGGTCAATGCAACGCGAATATCACCGCTGGCACAGCCCTCGCATGGGGCGCACGATGGAATTGCTGGTGTTCGGACACGCGGGGGCGAAAGTCTTGATATTCCCCACTCGTGATGGGCGTTTCGATGAATACGAGAAGCTGCGGATTGTTCAGCAGCTCGCGCATAAAATTAACGCTGGGCAGTTGCAATTGTTTTGTGTGGACAGCGTGGATCACGATGCGCTGTATTGTTTTTGGAAGCACCCCGCCGAACGGATTCGCCGCCACATGCAGTTTGAGGACTACATTCTGCATGAAGTATTGCCGTTTATGCAGCACAAAAATCCCCACACTTGCACCATTGCCCACGGCTGTAGTTTGGGGGCATTTCATGCCGCGAATATTGCGTTTCGACACCCGCATTTGTTCCAGAAATTGAGTGCATTTTCTGGGCGTTACGATTTGACGATGCAGACGGAAATTTTCTCTGATCTGTTCGATGGTTATTACGACGAGAATGTCTATTTCCATACACCGACGCATTTTTTGCCGAATTTGCAGTGTGAATGGCGGTTACAGCATTTGCGGCAAATGGATATTGTGCTAGTCATTGGCAAGGAAGACCCGTTTCTGGGCAATAACCAGCATCTGAGTCATATCTTGCACAGCAAGGGAATTCGCCATCAGTTGCATGAATGGAATGAGCGGGCGCATCGCGGCTATTACTGGCGGCGAATGGCACCGTTGTATGTCTAAATAAAATCAAAGGGGTCGGACTCGATTGATTTTTGTTTGATATTGAGCTATCACTATTGTTTATAAAATCAATCGAGTCTGACCCCTTTGATTTGGGTAAAACCGTGCCACGGCGGTGGTGATAACGGGAGTGACTCGGTTGTGGTGATGGTGGCGTTGGCGGTGATTTATTCCATTGGATTGTCGTTGGTGGGCTTGGAATTCGCTTTGCTGATTGGTTTGATTGCTGGGGTGGTGAGTTTTGTTCCT
>JBEUIR010000462.1:0-2004 GCA_040415395.1 Candidatus Thiothrix namsaraevi | reverse complement strand
ATTTAAGTTAAGCAATTTAATGCCAATACGATAGGTTTTTACCCCGCAAAACGCAATCGCCTGCCACGCCCTTTCTTTTAAACTAAGCGCATTAACTACCAGAGCAGCGTGCCATGTTGAAACAGCCTTCCACCAAATATAAGCCGTTCCCGCCCGTCGCCTTGACTGACCGCCAATGGCCGAGCCGTACCATTACCCAGCCGCCGATCTGGATGAGTACCGATTTGCGCGACGGCAATCAATCGTTATTTGAGCCGATGAATGTTGAACGCAAAATGCGCATGTTCCACACCCTCTGCGACATCGGTTTCAAGGAAATCGAAGTGGCGTTTCCTTCCGCTTCGCAAACCGATTTTGATTTTGTGCGCGAACTGATCGAAGGCAAACACATCCCCGCTGATGTCACCATCGAAGTCTTGACGCAGGCGCGGGAACACCTGATTCGACGCACGATGGAAGCCTTACGCGGCGCACGGCGAGCGATTGTGCATGTCTACAACGCCACTTCCCAGCCGTTCCGCGACACCGTGTTTGGCATGAGCAAAGCGGAGGTGTTGGGCATGGCAGTGTCAGCGGTGGAATTGATCAAGCACTTAGCCGCAGACCAGCCGGAAACCGAATGGGTGTTGGAATACAGCCCCGAAACCTTTAGCGCCACCGAACTGGAATTTGCCTGTGAAGTCTGCGATGCCGTGACCGCTGCATGGGGTGCGACCCCCGCCAATCCGGTGATCCTCAATTTGCCCGCGACGGTCGAAATGGCAACGCCGAATGTGTACGCCGACCAGATTGAATGGATGCACCGCCAGCTTGCTCGCCGCGACAGCGTGATTCTCAGCGTGCATCCGCACAATGACCGAGGCACAGCCGTTGCCGCCGCCGAATTGGCGTTATTGGCAGGCGCAGATCGGGTCGAAGGTTGTTTGTTCGGCAGCGGCGAACGCACTGGCAACGTCGACATTGTGACCTTGGCATTGAACCTCTACACCCAAGGCATTGCCCCCGGTTTGGACTTTTCCGACATCAACGCGGTGGCGCGGACGGCGGAATATTGCACGCAATTGCCGATTCACCCGCGCCACCCGTATGTGGGCGATTTGGTGTTTACCGCGTTTTCCGGCTCGCATCAGGATGCGATCAAGAAAGGCTTGGCGGTGCAAACGGCAGAATCGTTCTGGAACGTGCCGTACTTGCCGATTGATCCGGCGGACGTGGGGCGCAGTTACGATTCAGTGATTCGCGTTAACAGCCAGTCGGGCAAAGGTGGCATTGCGTACTTGCTGGAAAGTGCTTATGGCATTGTGATGCCGCGCCGCTTGCAGGTCGAGTTTTCCAGCGTGGTAAAAGACCACACCGATCAGCACGGTTGCGAAGTGAATGCCAGCGACATTTGGGGCATTTTTGCGGCGACCTATTTGGACACCGCCACACCGGTGCGTTATTGCGAACACCATTTGTTTGAGCAGGGCAACGCGCAAGGCATTCGCTTGGTGCTTGAGCGCGATGGCATCCAGCACGAACTCACGGGTACGGGCAATGGGCCGATTGATGCGGCAGTTCATGCCTTGCAGGGGGCGGGTATTCGGGTGCAAGTGCGCAGTTACGAGGAACGTTCCATCGGTGCAAGTGCGGAGGCAGGTGACGCGCAAGCCTGCGCTTTCATTGAACTGCGGCAGGCAGGCGCGGGCAGTAGTGCCGAATGTTACGGCGTGGGGATTGACGGCAATATCATTACCGCCTCCATCAAAGCCTTGGTCAGCGGGGTGAATCGGCTGGTGGCATGATAGCGGTGGGGCTTCAAACCAATGGGCTGGATACGCAATGCGATGCCTACAACGTTTCCAAGCGTTTGGCAACCAGCATAAACCACGGTGCCAGCGCGGCCACCAAGGGTTCACGCTGCGCCCAATCCGCTGCCCGGTAGCACAAGCGCTGGGCTTGCGGCAGGGTTACGCCGATGTAGTCATAATCTAAAATTTCCTGTATATCCCACCACTCATTCCC
>JBEUIR010000461.1:0-2012 GCA_040415395.1 Candidatus Thiothrix namsaraevi | reverse complement strand
TACGGTAGGCAAACTGACCGTCACGGCTAAAGCCAGTGTCGTCAGACCAATGCTAATGCTGCGCGTCCAACCTGACCATTTGAGTTGTTGTATTTTCATTGTTATATCCATTCCTCCGACTAAATAAAGAATAAGTCTTTAAAAATCATAGCACGCTGTGCTGGATTGTAAAGCGATTCCGCTACCAACGCATACCAACGCACACGGACAATTTCAGTTGACGACTGAACTTTTTGGGCAAATTAAGGCTCTATTTATGCGGGTTATGACAGACTTATCAGTCAACAGGGCTTACAATATCCGATTTTTATCCCACCGTTTTCCGACGGGGCGCTAGAATTATTAGGTACAGGAACATGAAGAACGGGGAATCTATGCGAATTTTGCACATTAGCACATTACTGGCGTTGTCAGTTTCAATGGCTGCTTGCAGTTCACAAAATGTACAACCTGGCACAGCGGTTGCCACTCATACCCAAAGCGAGCTGTTTGGGGATGCCGGATCCAGCGCATCACGCCAACGAGCACCACAACAGCAAGCACCCATCGACACCTGGGCGCAAGAGCCACGACAGCTTGCTGCTTTTAACCAAAATGAACACCAATCCCACCCGGCTGCACAAATATCCCCCACACAATTCCAAGCAGCGGGCGGTGATAAAACTTACCGGGGTCCGGGGAAACTCAACAGTCTGCCTGACAACATTGCCAGCAGCTTGCGGCTGCGAGGTCTGTCAGAACAAAACCTTGGGGCTTATGTACGCCCGGTCAATGGCGGTCAGCCCTTATTGGTAGCCCATGCCGATGTACCCCGCAACCCTGCTTCCACCATGAAATTGGTGACTAGCTACGCTGCCTTGGGCGTATTAGGCCCGGATTACCGCTGGCCGACGGAGATCTACACGCTGGGTAATGTCGCTGGTGACACGCTGCAAGGGGATGTCATTATCAAAGGTTATGGCAACCCCGACTTCCGCGAAGCCGATTTCCGGCAATTACTGCAAGCATTGCGGGCGCGGGGCATCCGCAATATCGCTGGGAACTTCGTCATCGATAAAAGCCATTTCCACGTCCCCCCACAAGCCGCGATTGATGGCAAAACTGGGGCGGATTATAACGCACAGCCGGAAGCCCTGCTGTACAACGAACGCGGCAGTTGCTATGAAATGCGCAACAAAGCCGGTCAAATCCAAAAAATCTGCCCGATTCCGCCACGCAATAGCAGTGATTTAAATGCCAACTTATTCGGCGACTTCTGGAAAATCTGGGTAGGTGAAATGAGTGGTCATCTAAGTGGTGGCTTACAAATACAGCCTGTCCCCGCCGGAGCACAACTGGTCAGCACTCACCATTCCCAACCGTTGAGCAATGTGCTGGTCGAAATCAATAAAGACAGCAACAATGTCAAAGCCCGCCAAGTCTTGCTCTCGATGGGGGCAAAACAATTCGGCGCTCCCGGTACTACCCAGAAAGGCGCGGGCGCAGTTGGGCAATTCATGGAAAGCCGGGGCTTGCGCTTTTCCAATTTGAAAATTGAAAATGGTTCGGGTCTCAGCCGCGTGGAACGCATTTCTACCCGTGAAATGGGCGAAATGCTGGTAGACGCTTATAACAGCCCTTACCGTGATGAACTGATGCGCTCAATGGCGGTATTAGGGGTGGATGGCACGGTCAAAGGCCGTCTGAAAAATCTTGCCGGGCGCGGCAAGTTCAAAACTGGCACCTTACGCGATGTACGCGCCCTCGCGGGGTATTTAACCGCAGCAAACGGGCAAACTTACGTGGTGGCGTTATTGCATAATGATGCCAGCATCCGCGCTACCGCAAAAGAAGCGCATGATGATCTGGTGGAATGGGTGTACTACGGTGCGCAAAATAACGTCGCCAGTGCACAATAATTGTTAAAATTGTCAATTGCTTAGTGCATTAATAAAAACCCCGCATCAGCGGGGTTTTTGTTTTTCAGAGAATCATTACCAGACCAAATGAGACAAATAACAACCAACCTAACA
>JBEUIR010000460.1:0-2013 GCA_040415395.1 Candidatus Thiothrix namsaraevi | reverse complement strand
AAAAAAACGGTAGCTGCGGCTATCCGCTGCTTTAAGGATGTAAGGCTCAATCTCTGCCCGTCGATAATCCCAAAGCCTTGTGATCGGCTGCGAAAACCCTGTCAGTACTTCATGGTAAGCTGGGATGTTTTGCATAAACGGATGCAGATAAACAAACCCAAACGCCGCGCAAGCGGCCTGCACCAATACATCAACGCCGCGTTGGCTATCATTGGTAAACGTTTCCCAACCTTGCATTAAGTTCTGTAACACAGCGGGCGGTGGGGGGAAATACGTAACCGTTCCTTTAAACTTATACAAACTTAACCAAGGTCAAGTTTGCGGTTAAATTCCTGCTTCATTGGGGCTGGTTTCGTCTTCGGCTTGCGCCCAAGACCAGCGCCTTCCCCTCCACAGGCAGACACCGTGGAACTCACGGCGTGGTTGCTGAGCGTAGCCGAAGCATACTCTTGCAAATTCTTAGCGGCATTTATGTCGCGGTCATGGACTGCGCCACACACGGGGCAAGTCCATTCGCGTACCGACAGCGGTAGCTTGTCCACTTTATGCCCACAGCCGGGGACAGAACAAGTCTTGCTGGAGGCAAAAAACCGATCAGCCACCACGACCACCGCCCCACGCATTCCCGCCTTGTATTCCAGTTGACGGCGAAACTCGAAAAACCCCATATCACTGATGGCACGGGATAAATGGCGATTTTTCACCATGCCCGACACATTCAAATCTTCAATGCCGATGGTGTGGAAACGCTGGGTCAGATCAGTGGTAAGCTGGTGCAAACTGTCTTGACGGATGTTGGCAATACGTGCATGAAGCCTTGCCAGTTTTTGTTGCGCCTGGTGGCGGTTGGCACTGCCCTTGACCTTACGTGACAAACTGCGCGAGAGCCGTTTTAGGCGGGAAAGCAAGGCTTTATGCGGCTTCGCCCCTATCACTTTTTCCCCCGTTGATAGCGTTGCCAGTGCGGATACGCCCAAATCCACCCCCACCGTGCCTTGGTTTTCGGCAGGCGGGAGGTGGTTTTGATCCGTATCCACGGTGATGCTGGCGAACCACTGGTCAGCGGTGCGGGAAATCGTGGCAGAAAGAATTTTGCCGGAAAAGCGTAACGTTTCCCGCATCCGTACTAACCCAAGATTGGGAATGCGGATGCGGGAAGCATCAAGCGAAAATTGATCGTTGGTGAGGGTGAAACTGTCACGGCTTTTGCCTTTCTTTTTGAACTGCGGGTACTTGGCGCGTCCAGCAAAGAAGTTTGTGAAGGCTTGCCCTAGTTGGATAATTGCCATTTGTGGGGCGTTTTTGGTGACTTCGAGCATCCACGGGAATTGTTCACGCTTGATGGCGTTCAATTGGCGGCGCAAGCTCATTTGATTGGGTTTGGGCCGGGTGTTGTCGTCTTTCCATGCCGTGTATTGGCTTTGCCATTCCGCTAACGCCCAATTATAGGCAAATCGGGCTGTACCGGCGGCTTTCGCCAAGTACGTGGCTTGTTTATTGTTGGGGTCTAGGCGGATTTTGTGGCTGATGATCATGTGCGGGAATCTTCCACGGCTTGCCTTACCCCGTCCAGCAATTTTTTGTTCTTGCGCGAACGCGAGCCGTACAGTCCGGCTGAAAAAACACTGATGATCTCCAGTACGTCGGTTGCCAAATCTTCTTCAAACGTGGTGTCTTCACCTTTGTTCACGATCACCACCTCCACTTGCTTGGCTTCGCAGATGGAAAACACCAGTTCCGCCCCAAACCGTAGCAGGCGGTCTTTATGGGTGATGACCAAGCGCCCAACATTACCCGCCAAAATGTCATTGAGCAGGCGTTTTAAGCCTTTTTTGTAGTAATTCATCCCTGAGCCAAAATCGGATACCAGTTCAAATGTCCAGCCTTGTTGGGCGCAATACAGTTCCAACACCTGCTTTTGACGTTCCAAGTCGGCTTTTTGATCGTGGCTAGATACGCGGGCATAAGCCAAGGTTTTTCTGTCTTGGCTAACCAGATAGGCAACAGGTTCAA
>JBEUIR010000459.1:0-2019 GCA_040415395.1 Candidatus Thiothrix namsaraevi | reverse complement strand
TGCGGGTGGCGAAGGCGTTTTTCAGATCATGCATTATGCAACTTAAGCCAACTTGGACACTTCCACGCGCTGCGTATCTGTAACGATCAGCCAAGCACTCAAGTTCTTGAGTGCTGCAATGCTGGGCAATTGTAAATAGCCTTGCACCTGCTGAATGCCTTCTTGTTTCTTGACCTCCCAACCTTTGTCACCATCGCCTTTTTTGTTGTATTTCAGTTCAATCAAATGCTGGAAATTGACCTTATAAGGGCTACGCTCTAGCAACAAAATATCGGGGTATTTCTTATCCATTTCGCGTTCACTCAGGATGAAATACGCCGGAGACTGGTACAATAGCGCCAGCAGAATTGTCTTGATGTGTTCTTCATCCAGATACAAGGAATCGCGGTTGGACAGCAATTGCAACACCCGTTCCAGTTCTGTCACCAGCGGCTGGATGTCGCCATACAAGCCCAGTTTTTCTACCGCCAATAGCAATGTGCGGTCGGAAATAGTGATTTGGTTACGCCGCTCGATTTCGACTTTAAAATATTGGAAATACAATTCGCGCATCACATGATTGGGAACTGCGAACACCTCCCCTGCCAGCGATTCGCGCACCAACGTGGTGAAGCCCATGTAGGCAATCAGGCTGATGAAATCATTGCGGTCGAAACCTTTGTCAAACTCAAACTTGCGCCGCTGCGTGGCTTGCACTTCACCAGCATTTAACAGTTCATCCAGCACCGCGAAATTATCGTCGCGGTTGCCGATGGTGAACAGCTTCATGATTTTGCCGTAGTCCGAGGCGATGTTCTCATCCAACATTGGCTTGGGGTATTCACAGGTATCACGGTCAAAATTCTTGATAAAATACAGCAGCATATTGGCATTGTAGACACTTGTCTGTGCCTTGAGATTAAAGCGGTAGCCGTTATACCAAGCGCGGGTTGTACCAAGCAGTTGCATCAGCGATAACGGGCAAGCTTCCGTCAATGGCTGCAACAAGGTAGCGACTTCCGCCTCTGTAAAACCGACAGCCTCGTTAAAATCCTTATGCAGCGACAGGTTCACGCCAATATTGAAGCCACTGGTCATGCTGTCGAGCATCACAGGCGTGACTCCGGTGACAAATAGCCGGTCGAGTGTGCCGCGCTGGGTGGCGGTTTTCAGCACTTCGTAAAAACTGCGTACAAACCCACCTTTGCCCATGATTTTCTGGAACAGTTGCAGATTATCAGCAAGGATACTGTTGGCAAAGTGGTCGTATTCGTCGATCAGCAGCAGGAATTTCTGCTCGCCGAGCAATTCCACAAAGCGTTCCATTTTGGCAGCAGGGGAGGTTTTTGCCGCAATGTCTGCCTGCATGGCTTGGGGGTAGCGATAACGTTGCAAGAAACCCAATAGGTAGTTATCCACTTTTTCAGTGAGGCGCTGCAAAATCGCATCATGCCCGTTATCGGTGTCGATACCGCTGAAATCTATGAATAGAACAGGGTAGCTGTTGTGTAGTGGTGTGGGGTGTCGCCCGATATGCAGCTTGCCAAACAGCGTGTCGAATTCATCGCGGTAAGCACTATCGTAATAGTATTCCAGCATCGACAGAAACAGGCTTTTACCGAAACGGCGCGGGCGCATGAGGAACAGGTGACTACCTGCCTGCTCCAGCAGGGGAATGTAAGAAGTTTTGTCAATGTAGACGAAACCTTCACTGATCACTTTTTTGAAATTGCTTTCGCCGTAAGGGATTTTGAGGTTCATTGCGCCATGCCGACTGTTGCGAGGGTTTCAGTTTAGCATAGGGGCAAATGTGCGGTGCAATCTGTGCCGTGTTTTACTGATGAATGAAGCGCGTTTGCCCAATGCATGACGCAAGAATTCTTGAAAGGGCAGGAGCAAAGATTGGGAACGGTTCGCGCTGATTCTCGATGATGATGCGCCACCAAACGCGAAGTTACAAAAAGCCATGATCAAGTTTAAGGCTACCCAATCCTCAACTTTCACCCGCAGCCTTTAACGCCGCATCCATCACGGTTTGGG
>JBEUIR010000458.1:0-2020 GCA_040415395.1 Candidatus Thiothrix namsaraevi | reverse complement strand
ACGCCGTCATCCCACAACGGCTTGCCCAACGTCACCCATTCCGGCTCATTCGGCAACGGGTACACCCGAATATCATCCTGTTTGGGGTGGATCAAGGTGCGCAAATGCCGCAGCACTTTCTCGCGCCGTTCTGCATCCAACTCGATCAAAAACACCGAATACTGCAACGGCAACGCAATCTTTTTCAGGTAACGATGTACCCGCCCCAGCCGTTTCGGGCTGGCAATATCATACGCAATAATATGCGGTAAACGTCGATGCGCCATTAGTCCGCCTCCTGATGTTTCAACAAACGCCACAAGCGATTCAATGCCACCCGTGCGCGTTCCTCAAAATGCCCGTGATGCGTTTCGTAAAAATGCACCATGCTGTAACGCAAGCCCTTGTCCGCAAACACCTGCGGCACATCCCCACGCATCACAAGCCAATACGCCTCCAGCAGCAACAACTTTTCCACATCCCGCGACAGATGCACCCGCCGCGTCAACGGCAACTGGATATTGTCACTAAACCCATACACCGCCAGCACTTCACTCACATGGCTGGCAATCGGCGCTTGCAACTGCGCCACAAACAGCGCAAACCGGCACGGCAATTGCGCCTGCACCAACGGTTCCACCTGCGCCATCACCCGCTGCGCCACCGACCCCAGTAACGGACGTTGGCAAGCCCGCGCCATGCGCTGCACCCAGCGGCTTTCCTCATGCACCCGCCACTGCTGATACAACGCATCCCCCATTGCATCATCCGCGCAAGCGTGTAACAACGCCTCCAGTGAAATTTGGCTGCTGCGATCACTCAAACAATGCCCCACCAGCACCCCATCGCGCCCGCGAAACGCCACCGGAATCCCGTATTCCAAACACGCCAACAACGCCGCCGTTTCCCACTCCACCTTGCCCGTTACTACCACCCGTGAAATGCGCCGTAACGGGTAAAAACTATCCGCCTGCTCATGCGCTTGCACCCGCAACGCCACCTCGTCCAACAGCACCGCATTCGCCTGCGCCACATCCAAATACAACGGTTTACGCATAAGATTCCCCCTCCCATTCCCGCATCGCTTTGATCAAGCCCCGCACCTGCCAACGCATCGCCCGCCCCAACGGACGCAAGCGCGTTTCCAGACTCGCAAAAAACACCTGTCGCCCCGCCTTATCCAAAAAGCAGCCATTCACATCCGTCTTGAAATGGTGTTCGCGCAAGGTCTGGGTACGGAAACATTCCCACACCCACGCATCAATGTGCGGTCGCCACACCTCGATCAAATCTGACGCCAACGATTCCCGCCCGAAACTGGTTTCGTGATAAAACCCAAGCAACGGCTCCAGCCCATGCGTATGGATAATCTGTACTGCCCGGTTATGCAGCAAGGTATACGCCAGCGACAAGGTAGCATTCACCGGATCAGGCGGCGGACGCCGCTTACGCCCCGCAAACCCCAACGCCGCAGGCAACACCGCCGCGAATGCGCCAAACATTGCCCGCGCCGCCGCGCCTTCCATCCCCAGCAACGACGCCAAACTCGCCGCGTTTTCCAGATTCGCTAATTGCGCCCGCAATTGCTGCTGCGCATCCGTAATCGCTTTGCGCTGATCCGCCCGCTCCACCAGCATCTCATCCAGCAAACGCAAGTGCGCCGTGAATTTCGCCGCCAACACCTGCCGCGTAAACGCCAGCCGCCACGCCGAATCCTGCGCCAGCCGGTAATGCAGCAAACGAATGCTGGCATCGTTATGCCCACTCCCCAGCAACACCGCCCGCCGCTGCGGCTTACGCTGACTCGCCACACTGAACGCAATCCCGTGTTCCGCCAATGTCCCCAACACGCTGGTATCCAATTGCACATTCGCAAGGCACACCACCCGCTCCAGCAACGCCAACGGCACGGGGCGCTGACGCACCTCACCCAACCGCGCCACCAACGTTGCGCCTTCCACTGCCAACGCAGCATTCTTATGGTCGATATATAACGTCGTCATCGTTACCTCCGTTAAATCCCCCCTAACCCCCCTTTTTC
>JBEUIR010000457.1:0-2021 GCA_040415395.1 Candidatus Thiothrix namsaraevi | reverse complement strand
CAGGCAACGACCACTCAAGCCTTACCAGCCAATCCAAACGCTAATGCTGTGCTGACGCTTGCTCCCAGTGCGCCGCAAGGTTTGAACTTTGATGCAGCCAACAGCTATTACCAGCTTTTCACCCGTTTCGGACGACACGGTGGGCAGGCGGTACAAGCGGGCAAACCGTTCAAAACACCTGTGTTAATGGCAAAAACAGGCGCAGTCTTCAGTTCAGCACAATTCAGTGCAACGACTACGTTTATCGGGCAAGGGCTGGGTGGGAACGGGCAATTATCCAAACAGATACCTGAAACAGTGCAACAAGGCTACGCGCCCGTGATTCCGATTCACTTTGAGCCGGTGGAGCAAGCATGAAAACCAACACAATGGAAAGCGTCACCCTGCACATCACGCCGTTATCACCTGTGCATGTAGGGATTGGCGAAGACTACGAACCCACCAATTACGTGATGGAAGATGAGGCACTGTTTGCGTTTGACAGCGATGTCGCCAACCGTGTTTTGACCGAACGGCAACGTAAAGACCTGCTGGATATGGTGAGCAAACGCACACGTCGCGCCGAAGAAATGATCGCGCAGGTACAGGATTTCTTCTACAACAACCGTAAACCATTGGCGGCAGCATCCAACCATTTCCTGCCTGTCAGTGCAGGGGTGTTTGATTTGTATCAGAAGCGCGTTGGGCAAAGTGCCAACCGTGAAAGTGGTGGTAAAAGCGTGGTCAACAAGCTGGAAATCCAGCGCACCTTTTTCAACCCGTATAGCCAGCAGCCCATTATTCCCGGCAGCAGTATCAAAGGCGCAATCCGTACTGCTTTGCTGGATGAGGTAAATGATGGTCAGGGTTTGTCAGAAGAAGTGTATCGTTTAAAACCACCTCAACGAAATCAGGCATTACAAAAAGAGTTGTTCAAAGGCAGTTTTGCCACTGATCCAATGCGCTTAATCAGCTTGGGTGATGCGAATTACCAGACCCCAACACTCTTTGGTAGTGAAATCCGCTTCGCCGTTGACCGGAAGAAAAAAGAAGTCGTCAAAGACGGACAAATTGTGCAATCACAAGCGGAAGCCCAAAACCTTTACCAGCTTCTGGAATGTTTACCAGCATTACGCTACCGCAGTTTTGGTGGCACATTGAGCGTGCAAGACTTGCAAGGCATGACAGGTAAAGGCACACCAGCCAAGGAATTACGCTGGACGGTGCAAGATATTGCCGCTACTTGCAATTATTTCTATCACAAGCGTTTCGTCGCCGAAATGAAAGTTTTACGGGAACGTCGCTATCTGCACCCTGACTGGGAAAAACTCGCCGAAGCCATTACCAGTGGCGTGATTCACCAGAAAATGAAAGCAGGCAAAGCCTTTTTGCTACGAGTCGGGCGGCATAGTGGGGCTGAATCTGTCACCATCGAAGGTGTCCGCAGCATCAAAATCCTGCAAGGCAAAGGTCAACAACCCAAATACGAACCCGAAGCCAAAACCGTATGGTTGGCAGCCAACACTGAAAAAGACCGTAGCGGCATGTTGCCTTTCGGCTGGGTGCTGGTGGAACTGGACGATGCCCCCGATGCCGAATTGCAAGCCTTGCTGAAACCTTGGCAGGACAAAGACCAGCAACGGCAGGAAAAATTGCAACAAGCCAGCGGCAAACACAATGCAGCATTACAGGCACAACAAGCCGCGATTATTGCCGAGTCCGAACCTGAAATCTGGGCTGGCGCACGGATCAAGTTCAACCGTGCTAATGGCACTCTCACGGTTGAGAAGAGCGGTAAAACGGTCAATGCACTCAAGCCGAAAGGCGAAGAACTGCTGAATACGCTTTCCCCTGCCATCAAACAAAAAGTGATGACAAACCAGTTTGTGAAAGTGAATGCGTATGTGCAGGATAAAGAATTGATAAAGGTTGAACACACCGCATGAAAACACTCATTTGCACCGTCGGTGGTTCACACCAACCCATCATCAAAGCCATTGAGGACAGCCAGCCCGATTTCACCTTGTTTGTGTGTTCGGAAG
>JBEUIR010000456.1:263-2027 GCA_040415395.1 Candidatus Thiothrix namsaraevi | reverse complement strand
AAGTAACCATGCAAAACGTCGCATTACCCCCTCGCGAAACCCTCACCATCGAATTCAAAAGTGACCGCAAGAAACTACCCGATAGCGATTTGTTGGCAGCAGTGATTTGCCTTGCCAATACCGAAGGTGGCGAACTGTGGCTAGGTGTTGAAGATGACGGTACGCCTACTGGCTTGCACCCCGACCACCAGATGGCAAATGCGTTAGTTGGTCTGATCGCTGCCCGTACCTCCCCTTCGCTGGCTGTTAGGGTGGAGGTTATGGATGTGCAAGGCATCCGTGTTGTCCGCATCAGCGTACCCCAAGCCCATTCGGCAACCGCCACCACCGCAGGTGTTTATTTACGGCGGCGGCTCAAGTTTGACGGCGCTCCCGAATGTGTCCCGCTGTTGCCGCATGATTTCATCAGCCGCTCGACCACCTTGGGTCAGTTGGATTTGTCGGCCCAGCCGGTGCAAGGGGCGCAACTCAGCGATTTTGACCCGCTGGAACGTGAACGTTTGCGCCAGAATATCCAGCATTACGGTGGCGACCGGATATTACTGGAACTGGATGACGAAGCCTTGGACGGCGCATTGGGTTTGACCCGCCGCACCCCTGACGCGAGCCGCGTACCCACCCTGCTGGGCTTATTGTTGCTGGGGCGTGAAGCAGCACTGCGCCAGTTTGTCCCCACCCACGAATTGGCATTTCAGGTATTGGAACGTGAGGAAGTGCGTTTCAATGAGTTCCGGCGTTTCCCGTTGCTGAAACTGTTGGATTGGTTGGAAACCAGTTTTCGCCCTTTCAATCCAGAACGTGAGCTGCAAGTGGGTCTGTTCCGCGTACCCGTGCCGCAGGTCGATAGAGCGGCATTCCGTGAAGCTATCGCCAATGCCATTATCCACCGTGATTACACCCGTTTGGGCGCAGTGCATGTGCGGCTGGATGATGAGGGTTTGACCATCAGCAATCCGGGTGGCTTGATGGAAGGCGTAACATTGCATAACCTGTTGACCACCGAACCTCGCCCGCGCAATCCCGCCTTGGCAGATGCCATGAAGCGGATTGGTTTGGTGGAGCGTTCTGGGCGCGGTGTGGATTTAATCTACCGGGGGTTGTTGCGCTTTGGTCGTCCGCAACCGGATTACCGGCGCACCGATACGGTCAATGTTGTGCTGAAGTTGAGTACGGCGGAAGCTGACCTGAATTTCCTGAAAATGGTGGTGGACGAAGAAAGCCAGCGTGGTAGCCAGTTACCGATTGATAGCCTGATTACGTTGGCAGTGTTACGCGAATTCAGACGAATCACCAGTGAAGAGCTGGCGCAGCATTTACAAAAAGACCTAGATCAGGCCAAACGGGTGCTGGAAACCCTGCATGAGGCAGGGTTGATCCAAGCGCATGGCGTTACCAAAGGGCGCTCTTACACGCTATCGGCTGGGCTGTACCAAGCATTGGGCGATAAGGCTGCTTACACGCGCCAAGTCGGTTTTTCCAGCTTACAGAATGAGCAACTCATTTTGAATTACGTGGCGCAACACGGGCAAATCAGCCGCAGTGAGGCAATGGAGCTATGCCGATTATCTGAAGGGCAAGCCAAAGCTTTGCTGAGAAAGCTAACTCAATCAAAGCAGTTACAGATGAAAGGTGCGAGTATTGCTACTTTTTACACCAATGCGGATGAATGCGGATGAATGCGGATGAATGCGGATGAATGCGGATGAATGCGGATGAATGCGGATGAATGCGGATGAATGCGGATGAATGCGGATGAATGCGGAT
>JBEUIR010000456.1:0-163 GCA_040415395.1 Candidatus Thiothrix namsaraevi | reverse complement strand
GAAACCCATGTTGTCATAAATGACGCTTCATGTTTGCTGCCGTGAGAAATCCCATGCCAGCCAAATCGGCAATTGGATCCGCCAGACGGTGATGGAGATTAGATAATTGTTACGGCAAGTAAAAAGTATTGCTGCTTTCTTTACGCTGATGAGAATGCCAAAA
>JBEUIR010000455.1:0-2027 GCA_040415395.1 Candidatus Thiothrix namsaraevi | reverse complement strand
AGCAAAGGCTTGCTGGATAAGTTCAGCGTGGAAAAATTGCTGGCAGCGCGGCGGGCGACGGCGAATGCGGTGCGGGTGGATGATTTTCCGGCGGAGTATTTTCGGCAGGCGCAAGTAGCGCCGCTCCTGAATGCTTCCTCAGCAAGGATTAAGGCATAAGCGGGAGTAAACCCAGGACATTGGGGTAGAGACGCAAGATTTTGCGTCTCTACGGGATGCCCAACAGTTTGTGGGTTTGCACACTCAGTTTCCATTGCGGGTGTTGCATACAATACGCAATCGCCGCTTTGGTGTTTTTTGCTTGTGCCGCGCCATCCATTGCTTGCAGGTAGAAGTGCTGGAAATCCAGCCCTGCAAAGCGTTCCGGCATGGCGAGCGGTTGCGGGTATACCAATTTCAATTCATTGCCTGCTGTTAGTACGATCTCGCTGTCGGCTTTGGGGCTGACGCAGAGCCAGTCGATACCGGTGGGGGCGGGTTTTGTGCCGTTGGTTTCTACGGCAATCTCGAAGTTTTCTTGGTGTAAAGCGTCGATTAGGGCTTTGTCCAATTGCAACAGCGGTTCGCCGCCGGTGAAGACGATGAAGCGGTTCATGTCTTTTTTTACGCCGATCCACCATTCTTGAATGATCGCCGCGACCAGTGCTTTGGCATCGCGGAATTTGCCGCCGTTGATGCCATTCACGCCCACAAAGTCGGTGTCACAGAAGTTGCACACGGCTTTGGCGCGGTCGGCTTCTAGCCCTGACCACAGATTGCAGCCAGCAAAGCGGCAAAAGACGGCGGGGCGACCGGCGTGGAAGCCTTCGCCTTGTAGAGTGTAGAAAATTTCTTTGACGGAATAAGTCATACAGGTAGCCCCGGTTCGTGTGCGCCCCATGATAGCACTACGCCACAGCCCGGTGTTTCGTAGAGGTCGATGCGGTCGAGTTGTGGCAATCCCGGTGAGGCTTGGGTGCGTATCCAACGCGCAACGCTGGCGGGGTCGGGTTCGTCTAGCCCGGTTAGGTCGTTGAGGTTGTGGTGGTCGAGCTGTTGGTAGATCGGTTTGAATTGCGCTTTTACGTCGCCGTAATCGACTGTCCAGCCCATCACGGTGTCGAGCGGCGCGGTGAGGTGCAGGCGTAGTAAATAGCTGTGTCCGTGCAGGCGGCGCACGCTGTCAGGAGGGGCAGGGCGGGTGAGTTTCAGGGCGCTTTCAAAGCGTTGGTCTTTCCAGATGCGGTAATGTTGCCCGTCGTAGTGGCAGCCTGCGGTGACGGTTTCGTAGACGCTGACCCATGAGAGCGCGTCGAGTTCGGGCTTGAGGCGTTCCCACAGCCATGCGGCGAGGGTTTCGCTGGTGGGGTTGTCTAAGCCTTGGATGTCGTTGAGGCAGTGGTGGTGCAATTGGTCGTGCAGCGGTTGCCAGACGGCGGCAAGGCGGTCGAAATCTACGCCCATGTCTTGCGCTTGCAGGTTTTGGTTGGCGTGGAGGATGACCTCGAAACCGTGACCGTGCATCCGTCCGCATTGGTGTCCGGGAGGGACGTTGGGGAGGCGGTGCGCGGCTTCAAAGCGGAAACGTCGCCAGATGTGGGCGTTGTCGGCAAGGTCGAGGTCTGCGCCTTGGTGCAAGGTGCTTTGCACGCCGACCGAGGCGACGCTGGGCAGGGCGAGGCGGGCGCGTATCCAACGGGCGAGGTTTTCATCCGTGGGCATCGGCAGGAATTGGTTGAGGTCGTTGTAGTCGAGTGGCGCAACGCTGTGGGCGAGTTGTTGGCGTAGGGCTTCGACGGAGCTTGCACCTTGGGCGCGGACTTTGGCGAGGAAGCTGTGTCCGTGCAGGCGACGGGCGGGGTGTGCGGCGGAAAGCGGCGATTGCCCTAGGGCATTTTCGACGCGGCAGGCGGCTTCAAAGGGGGCGGCGGCGACGTAAAACAGGGTTTCGTTCATGGGATAGCGCGGGCTTGCTGGGAATCAAGCGGGAATTATGGCGTAGGCGGGGGCGTTGCGCTATGTTTTCGGTAAGCATTAGCCTTGTTGGG
>JBEUIR010000454.1:0-2034 GCA_040415395.1 Candidatus Thiothrix namsaraevi | reverse complement strand
AAGTTAAGTCTACATGAAGTTACGTTTAATGTAGCTCAATGTAGACTCAATGGGGGCAATCAAATAATGACTTCACTCCGTTACAGCGGCGATTTCGCCCTGCAAGGCACGAGTAAACTCCGTTTCCTGATGACTGGTTAACAATAAACGGTCAGTAGCGCGGGTCATGGCGACATACAATAGCTTTGCCTCATCGGCGGCGGTTGTGGCATCCGGGCTGATGAAACCAATACCGGCAATCACGACCAGCGGAAATTCCAACCCCTTGCTGCTGTGGAAGGTCATCAGCTTTACGGTATCGTCCGCCGGGTTAAAACCTTTCTTACTCGCGGCATCGCGCAACCAAGCACAAGGCACGCCTTCCGCCTGTATTGCCTGCCACAACGCCGCGCCCTGTTGATAATGCCGGTACAACACCGCGATGTCTGCCCATGCGGTTCCACGTTCCTCATGCCATTGGCGTAACCAACGCACCACCCGTGCAGTTTCTTCCGCAAAACTGGGGAACAAACGGCAGACCGGCGCAAAGCTGTGCCGCCCCACCATTTCAGGGACAAGCAGCGGTATATGGTCATCATCGCTATCGTGCGGTTGCAAGTATTGCCGTGCAAATTGGTAAGCAAACCCAAAGATTTCATCGGTATTGCGATAATTAAGCCGCAGCACTGTCGTGCGCCCACGTGCCTGAATCCCCACACTCGACAGGCTGAATTTCAACGCTTTGCCTTGCTGATAAATCGACTGCGCGTCATCGTACAGCAACAGCAAGGAATCCTTTTCCGGGTCAACCATGCCGCTAATCAGCTTTAACCACGTGGGCTGAAAATCATGACCCTCGTCAATCATGATTGCGCCATATTGCGCTTTGGGAATCCGCCCATTTTCCACCGCAGCACTGACGGTATTCACCAGCGCATCCAGATACTCAAGCCCGTGTTCCGTTGGGCGGTCGATGTGATACGCCCGCAATTGTTCACCGCACCAATCGTGAAAGTGGTAAACGCTCACCTTGTCATCAATGGCTTTTTCTTGCATCAATGCCCGTAACCGCGCTGCTAAGGCGATGTTGTAACACAGCACCAGAATGGGTTTGGCTAACACCTTTGCCAGATACAAACAGCGGTAAGCCAATATCAAGGTTTTTCCAGAACCCGCTACCCCGTGAATGACGCGATGCCCACGCCCCATGCTGCGAGCCAGTTGTTCCTGTTGCAGATCCATCACTTTCAGAATATCGGGCAACATGGTTTCGAGGGGTTTATCCGCAACGTCCGCCAGTGGGTCAGCAAACAAACTGCCTTGGGAGGCAATACGAATCTCTGGGAAAATATGCCAACGGATGCGATCCAATTGCGGCACGGTCAGCGGTTTGCTGAACTGGTAATCGAACATATTCCACAAACACTGTTGGAAATCTTCCGGGTCAGTATTTTCCAGCATTTCATCACTGCACAGGGTGCGATTCCACGGCAACACGGCTTGCAAATCGGTATTGCTAAACTGCTGGCGGCTCATATTGGTCAGTACCACGCCATAGCCGTAAGGGAACGCCAATTTGCCCTGATGCCTGCCCGCGTATTGAATCAATTGCGGGTCTTGTTCGAGTTGCTGCACCAACTTATAAGCACATTGCCGCGCCTGTTCCAGCGGGTTGGTGACGGTTTTAACGCCTTGCGGGGTTAGCAAGGTCGCTGAGGCTTTGTCGATAGACTGAATGCTATCCAACTTCCAATCTTTGACTTCCAGCAGCAATAAGCCCCGCCAAGGATGCACAATAATGAAATCGGCGTAACGCTGGCGAAAACCTTCACCCACACGCGGCTCATACCAACACAGGTAATCATCTTCCAATAACTGTTCCAAACGCCGCGCAAAACGCTTTTCGCCGGAAGTCATGCGGTTGAGGCAACTTTGTAAAGAGGGGATTAACTTAGCCATTACTCAATTTTTTATCATTTTTAGTTGATTAAGCCGCTCATTCTTCCTCGGCAACAGTCGATCACAAACGGTCGAACGCCTCCGGCTCAACATCCG
>JBEUIR010000453.1:0-2037 GCA_040415395.1 Candidatus Thiothrix namsaraevi | reverse complement strand
CACAATGTCGGTGAATGTGCCGCCACGGTCGATCCAAAATTGCCAGCGGGCTTGCGTCATGGGGATGCTCCGATTGGTGTGGTGGCGCATTTTACAAAAATTTGGCGAGACTGTCGGTAGAAATATCAGCGCTCAGGGTATTCCTGTATTTGTCCTGAGAATATTGTCCACTAGTCGGTAAACCGTGGTCATGCCAATCGCTCGTGGCCAGTCTGCACAGACCGGGTTATCACGTTGTTTGGCGCGTTGTATCGCCGCAGTAACACTATCCGGCGAAATTCTGCGCGTATCAATCCCTTTGTTGTAACCGGGTAAGTATTTCTCCAAGCGCTCAGAACATTCGCGTGAACTAGCAATCGCGTTGCCATCCTCAAAATGCAGCAGCAACCAGTATTCAAATTTTGGGTTGCTCAAAGCAAATCCATAATTCTCGCGTTGTAATGCCCACGCATGAAGCTGTTGCAACTGGCTATCTGTCCACTGATCTTTGTCAACGACCAGCCATGCTTCATCCGACGATTGCAGGCATCGCACCGGAAATGCGCGGCACACCACCCAGCCGCCCTTGCAGGTAGCTTTTGCGAATGTCCTTGTCATAGCGGATGTCACGGTATTCGCTGAAGGAAACCAGTGTGGAACAACCAACGGCATCGCGTTCTGCTACCCACATTTCATCGCGCCGCAACAAGTCCTGTTCCATCAGCAGCACATCGTGAGTAGTAAACAGCAACTGCGCACGGCTGTCAGTGGCGCAGTGGGCAAGGTAGTATTCCAGCAACTGCCGGGTCAGGACAGTGTGCAGGCTGCGGTCAAGCTCGTCGATGATGTAAACCTTGTGGCTGGCAGGTGCAGACAAGTCCAGAAAGGCGGGCAGCAAGTCAATGACGCGCTGAGAACCGTCTGATTCCTGACTGATTTCAAAGCGAGCGTCGGTTTCGCCTTGCCGGGTGTGGAATGTCACCAGCTTTTTGGCTGTCAGTTCGCCATTTTTCATGGAAATCAGGAAACGCTCATTGTCTGCCGCGTCCAGCAGGCGCACGGTTTCGGTTTCTTTGACCTCTTCCAGCAGCTTGTTCCTGAGCGTTTCGGACAGGGAAAGGGTTTCAAACGGAATTTCCACTTCGCCCAGTCGGGCAATGCCGGTATCCAGCTTGGGGAGCAAGGCATTCATGGTGGCAAAATACGGGTGGCTTTCATCCAGATATTGCTCGAAGGCTGCAAAGCGCGTGTCGGGGGCAACCAGTTCCAGCGTGTCCTTGAACCAGTCATACACTGGGCGAAAGGTGTCTACTTTTTGCGATACCGCATTGGTGAGGAAGAGCTGATTATCCCGCGTACCCTGAAAGGCAAACTGGAGAAACGGGTCTTTCTTGAGTGATTCATCAAAATGGGGTTTGCCGTCGCGGCGCTCGTACAGCACTTTTTCGCTGGTGCTACTGATTTGCACCAGTTTTTCTTCCAGCACGGCTTTGCGGTTCACGGCAAAGCTGAAGGCGTAAATGGTTTCATCCACCAGCAATTCAAACGCAAAACGGGTGGGTTGAGTGACTGCCGCCTTGTCCAGCCGGAATGGTTCAACCGGAATCAGGCTGTCAGGTTGCGTGCCTTTGACTATTAGCCATTGGGCAAAGCGCAGTGCCTTGAAAAAGTTGGTTTTACCGGAAGCATTCCCGCCGTAGATGGCAGCAATGGGTAGAACACGGGTCTGGTATTTGGCGAGTTTCGGCACTCGTTCACCGTGCTGGCGTTCGCGACTGGCAACCATCGAAAAGGTGGTAGGGTGGCGGAAAGACATCCAGTTTTCGACTGTGGCGGTGATGATCATAGCTACACCTTGCGTTAAAAAATCGTATTATCTAGGGTAATTTTAGCAAGGTTAGGAATATATTGCTTAGTTAAAGAGAAAAAATCTCTTTTGTGATTAGAGGGATCACTAAATTACGCCGGGATCACATACACCGCAATCGCCACGCAATGGCAAGCAGCCCCAGCCAGCACGAACAGATGCCAAATAGCATGGGTGTAGTGGTATTGCTT
>JBEUIR010000452.1:0-2039 GCA_040415395.1 Candidatus Thiothrix namsaraevi | reverse complement strand
ATAGCTTAACGAAACGAGGAGCGAGAGGGGTCGGCTACCGCCGACGCGCTATCCCTCCCCGACCTGAAGGACGGGGTATCTCGCGCAAGACGGATGAAATTCCCCTACGGCATCGCCAATTTTGAAGCAGTCATTAGCGAAGGCTACGAGTATGTTGACCGTACCCACTTTCTGCCATTGCTGGAGAATGCGGGTAAACAATTGCTGTTCCTGCGTCCGCGCCGTTTTGGTAAGTCGCTGTTGCTGTCGATGCTGGAAAACTATTATGACCTCAACAAAGCCAGCCGTTTTGAGGAAATCTTCGGTAAGCTGGCGATAGGGCAAAATCCGACCCCCTTGCATAACCGTTACTTGGTGATGAAGTGGGATTTTTCAGCGGTCAGCCCAGAAGGGGATGCCAATAAGATTACCGCCAATCTGTTTGATTACCTGAACGGCAATATCCGCAAGTTCAGTGATGACTACAAAGACTTGTTGCCGACCCCGATAATCATCAATACTGACAATGCTTTAGCTTCTTTCCAGTCACTGGTGGCTGTCGTTAGCCAAACGCCATACAAGCTCTATTTGCTGATTGACGAATATGACAATTTCGCCAATGAAATCATGGTGAGCCAACATTACCCCAACCACGATTCACGTTATGCGGCATTGCTGATGGGGGAAGGTGTACTCAAGTCGCTGTTCAAAAACATCAAGGCAGCGGCGGCTGGGCTGGGGGTAGACCGGGTATTTATCACGGGTGTAGCACCGATTGTCATGAGTGACATGAGCAGCGGCTACAATGTGGCGACCAATATTTATCTGGAAGAACGGTTCAATACCTTATGCGGGTTTACAGAAGGTGAAATCAGCCAGTTTGTGCAGGGCGTGACCCAAGCCTGCCAGCTTCCCGCAACGTTTGCAGATGAAACCTTGAGCTTGATGCGTGATTGCTATAACGGCTACCGTTTCTGCCCTGAACCGCAGCAAGATGGCGTGTATAACCCGACCTTGGCTTTGTACTTTTTGGGGCATTTGCAAACCGGGTGTGCGTATCCGCGCCGGATGCTGGACAGCAACCTGTCAATGGATCGCAACAAGCTCAGTTACATTGCCAATTTGCCGGGGGGCGATCAGTTGATCATGACCGCGCTGAGCCAGCAGGGAGACATTGCGATTCAGGAACTGCAAGACCGTTTCGGGGTACATGACATTTTGCAGGCCAAGAAAGACCCTGATTTCATGGCATCCTTGCTGTATTACTTTGGGGTGTTGACCTTCCGCCGTGAAGCCAATGTATTCGGCGAGTCTTGCTTGGTTGTGCCCAATCTGGTGATCCGCAGCCTGTATGCCGAACGCTTGCAAGCCTTGTTAGTACCGCAACTGGACTGGCATGACCATCAGGCGGCGGTGAAGTCCTTGCTGGGTCATGCGGACATTACGCCCCTGTGCCATCTGGTCGAAAGCCAGTATTTCCCGGTGTTTAGCAAGCGCGATTACCGCTGGCTCAATGAACTCACCATCAAGGCGGCGTTCCTGACCCTGTTGTTTGAGCAGGCGACGTACATTATGGATTCGGAAGCGGAAATCGGTGACGGTTATGCCGATTTGACGATGCTAATCCGCCCGGATATGCGCCATTTCCAGCAGTTGCAGGACATCCTGATCGAATTCAAATACGTGGGTTTGAAGGAATTGGGGATGACGGCGGCGGAACTTGCCACCCCCGATCAAACTGCACTGGAAGCCTTGCCGCCCGTTGCCCGCCGTTTGCGCGAAGGGCGGGAGCGGGTGCTGGCGTATCGTGATGGGCTGCAACGCAAGTACCGGCAGCAGTTGCGTTTGCACAGTTTTGTGGTGTGTGCGTTGGGGGTGGAGCGGCTGGTGTGGCATCGTGCTTGAGTTGTTATTGCGCATCATGACTACTTTTCACTACATTCCATACCCAATTGTTGCAAGATAGATTCAATTTGTGCTGCTTCGGGGATTTGCATTTGCAGCGCGGCTTGCAATGACCAGCAGAGTAGTTCATTGGCACGTCCAAGATCACCCTCTTT
>JBEUIR010000451.1:0-2041 GCA_040415395.1 Candidatus Thiothrix namsaraevi | reverse complement strand
CATTGGCAACTTCGTGGCGAATACGAACAGATTGGTGGTGATTTGGAGGCGAAAGTCTATTCTTTAGGTACGACGCTTTCCACTTTGTAACACGCTATACCCGCTTTCCTGTATCTCGCTTGCGTATCAGGCTGTCAGGGCTTAACATTCCCGCCTTTACAGTGCAGCGTTCCCGGCTTAAATAACAACTCGGGGCAGATTGAAACCAACAGGAATAAGCAATGCGTAGCCATTATTGTGGGCAGGTGGATGAAACCCTGCTAGAGCAGCAAGTAACTTTGTGTGGATGGGTCAACCGTCGCCGTGACCACGGTGGGGTTATTTTTATCGACTTGCGTGACCGTGAAGGCTTAGTGCAGGTTGTCTTTGACCCAGACAGAGCCGATGTTTTCCAAACTGCTGAACGAGCACGTAATGAATATGTGTTGCAAGTTGTAGGCAAAGTGCGTCAGCGCCCGGCTGGCACCGAAAACGCTAATTTGCGTAGTGGGCAAATTGAGATCCTCGGTCTTGAGCTAAATGTGTTGAATGCGGCTGAAACGCCACCATTCCAGTTAGATGAAGATAACGTTGGTGAGGAAACCCGTTTAACTTACCGTTACATTGACCTGCGCCGCCCTGAAATGCAAAAGCGGATGCAAACCCGTGCCAAAGTAACCGGTTTCTTACGGCGCTTCCTCGAAGATAACGGCTTCCTCGACATCGAAACCCCGATGCTGACCAAAGCAACTCCTGAAGGTGCGCGTGACTATCTCGTGCCTAGCCGCACCCATCCGGGGTCGTTCTTCGCCCTGCCCCAATCACCGCAATTGTTCAAACAGTTACTGATGATGTCGGGGATGGATCGTTATTACCAATTTGCCCGTTGCTTCCGTGACGAAGACTTACGCGCAGACCGTCAGCCTGAATTTACTCAGTTGGACATTGAAACCTCCTTTATGGATGACAATGCCATTATGAGTATGATGGAAACCATGATGCGGGCGACCTTCAAGGAAACCTTGGGCGTAGAGTTACCGAATCCGTTCCCACGTATGCCCTATTCCGAAGCCATGCATCGCTTTGGTTCTGACAAACCGGATATGCGGATTCCACTGGAGTTCATCGAAGTCAGTGACTTAGTGGAAAGCGTGGAATTCAAAGTTTTCTCTGCCCCTGCCAAAGACCCTAACAGCCGTGTCGTGGCGATGCGTCTGCCAAAAGGTGGTGATTTGTCGCGTAAAGAGATTGATGACTACACTACCTTTGTCGGGCGTTACGGCGCAAAGGGCTTGGCATATATCAAGGTCAATGACGCGGCTGCTGGGCGTGATGGCTTGCAATCCCCTATTCTGAAGTTCCTGCCAGATGAAACCGTTAGCGGCATTATGGAGCGCACTGGCGCACAAACTGGCGATTTGATCTTCTTTGGCGCTGATAAATCTCGCGTAGTGAATGACGCTTTAGGCGCATTACGGGTAAAGCTGGGGCATGATCGCGGCTTGGTCGAAGGCGCTTGGGCAGCCTTATGGGTTGTGGATTTCCCCATGTTTGAGTGGGATGACAAGGACAACCGTTGGGTTGCCTTGCATCACCCCTTCACCGCACCGAAAGGCTCACCGGATGAATTGCTAGCAAATCCGGGAGAGGCATTATCTATCGCTTACGACATGGTATTGAACGGTACGGAAGTCGGTGGTGGCTCTGTGCGTATTCATAATATGGAAATGCAAAAGTCTGTATTTAAGTTACTAGGGATTTCTGATGAAGAAGCCCAAGAGAAATTTGGCTTCTTATTAAATGCCCTAAAATACGGTTGCCCACCGCACGGTGGTTTGGCATTTGGCTTGGATAGGTTGATCATGCTGATGACTGGCAGTCAGTCGATTCGTGATGTCATGGCATTCCCGAAAACACAAACGGCCGCTTGCCCATTGACGGATGCACCGGCTGAAGTGAATGCTAAGCAATTACGTGAATTAAATATTCGTGTGCAATTACCGCAAAAATAATAGTTGATTTGTACAACTATTATACGTTTAGTTGCTTCTTTCTTTTTGTG
>JBEUIR010000450.1:0-2057 GCA_040415395.1 Candidatus Thiothrix namsaraevi | reverse complement strand
AGGTTCTTTTCGCAGCAAGTCCGCTTTTTCTTCTGGCAATAGCAACAAATGCCCACCATCCGTTGGTTCATTGCCTTTCACCATAATAGAAACGGCGCACAATGGCTTGCTACGGTCATCCACCAACACATCGGGCGCATCGACCAGATACGGGTTAACATTTTTCACCGCCATTTCGACAGGTTCGCCCTTGATAGTCGGGTAGTCGAAAATGCGTTTGCCCTCAGTATCAAAGTTGGCAAAACCCACGATCACCACATGCACCGCCGCTTTGCCGCGTGATTCGGAATCCCATGCAAACGTGCGATGTGCAAAATGCAGATGGATCCCCTGATTCAGCAGCGGTTGCCATAACGGTGCAACCTGTTCGCCTTGCGTAATCGAATTGGTGGAAACAAACGCCACCGTGGTACGTGTTCCGCGTATGAACTGCGCCGCTTTGTAAAACCAGCAAGTGACATAATCCAGACTTTTATAGTTTTTCAATGTGCTGAACAGCTTATCCATATCGGCATTTTGCGCCTCACCACGGAAATTTTTACCCACAAAGGGCGGGTTGCCGATGATGTGGTTCAGGTTGGCGGGCTTGATCACCGCCGCCCAATCGAGTTGCAGCGAGTTACCAATCACAATATGCGCGGAAGATTTCAACGGCAGCAAATCGGGTTCACGCCCAAACTGGCGAGCAAATTCGCGGTTCATCTGATGTTGCGTCAGCCACATCGCCACTTCCGCAATCCGCACCGGCCATTCCTCAATCTCAATGCCGTGGAAATGTTCCAGCTTAATCGTCGGCTCGACCGTAATATCCAACCCCCGATGCGCGTCACCGTGCTGCGCCTGCAACACCGCCAACTCCAACAAACGCAATTCGCGGTAGGTAATGATCAGAAAGTTACCGCACCCACACGCCGGATCAAGAAATTGCAACGCCGTCAAACGCTGCTGAAACGCCGCCAATTTCTTGCGCTTGTCACGATTGCCACCCTGTTGAATGACGCTGAACTCTGCCCACAACGCATCCAAAAACAACGGCTTAATCAACCGCAAAATGTGCGTTTCGCTGGTGTAATGCGCCCCCAACTCGCGCCGTGCCGCCTTATCCATCACTGACTGAAACAGCGAACCAAAAATCGCAGGTGAAATACTACCCCAATCAAAATGCGAACAATCCAGCAATGCCTCGCGCATATCCGCATCAAATGACGGCAAATCGAGCTTTTCACGGAACAAATGACCGTTGACGTAAGGGAAGTCACCCAACTCTTCCAGCAAATGCTTGCCCCGCGCCTGCACGGGCTTATCCAGCGTTTGGAACAGCTTGTGCAAGCGCGAATCGGTGTCAGAACCATCTTTCGCGCTGAAATGTTCGAGGTAGTTGTAAAACTGGTGGCGGGAAAAAATCCCCGTATCTTCCGCAAACAAACAGAACAAAATACGCACCAAAAACACTTCCAGCTCATGCCCCGCACAACCCGCGTCCTGTAACGCATCGTGCAGCTTGCCCAAGCGTTCAGCCGCCTTAATATTCAGCGCGTATTCCTGAATGCTTTCCCCGTGATTCTCCAACCCCGCCATAAAATCGAAAAACTCGATCTTGTCCGGCAAGTCGTCAATGGCAATGTCATGCTCCAAACGCCGATCAAGGTCATACAATTTGAAGCGGGCAAAATCCGACAACAGCACGTAACGCGGTCGGTCGCGCTGGTCTTTTATCTGCTGGAAATAATCGAAGGCTTGCGATTTGGCTTTATCGAGGGATTTACCGCGTGATTTGTGTTCAACCAGCAACACGCCTTTCCAAAACAGGTCAATAAAGCCTTTGGTGTTATCCGTGCGCTCGACGGCATGTTCAAACGCCGCAACACTCTTGCGATTGACCCCGAAAATAGCAAAAAACGCATCCCAAAAGGACTTGGCTTCGGCTTCCTCCCGCGTTTCATTGCCCCATTCTTTGACGAATGCCAGCGCGTTGCCACGGATAGTCTTGCGGTTTGAAAGTGCTGCCATGTGATCAAGCCCAGAGTAGAAAAGGAGATATTAGCGAAGTCGGATCG